>JAVBUI010000026.1:0-7013 GCA_031555495.1 Victivallaceae bacterium
GGTCGTGCCCAAGTCCGGCCAGCTCCGCGTAGCTCGCTTCCGAAAGCTTCCCGTCGCGCGTGATTTCCACGCCGTATCGCTCACGTGCCTCCGACGTCAACAATGCCTCGTGAGGGGCCGGAGTCGGGGGATCAATCGGAGCTGGGGCGGGCGTCGGGGCCGGGGCGGGGTTTACCGGGGGCGGGACGGGGGCGGGTGCGGGGACCGGGGCGGGAGCGGCGACCACCGCCGGGATAACCGGGACTTCGGTGGTGTCAGCCATTTACCCCTCCTTGATGACGGTGCGCTTCGGGTTCTCCGAGGCCGAGTGGACCTTCATCGTCGAGACGTAGCCGTCGCCGTGAATATCAACCTTGCCCGCCGGAGCAGTCGACGGAGCACCCGCGCTCAGTTTGGCGTTCTCGGCTTCAAGACGATCCATCCGGGCGTTCAGGGCGGCCAGGTCGGCGACCTTGACGGTGACTTCGCCTTCGGCTTCGACGGCGGGGGTTTCTTTTGCTTTGGTCATGATTCTCTTTTCCTTTTATTGGTTTGCTTCAGGGTTTTGAAGACTATTTGCGATCAACGCCGGGGCGGCTTTGGCCCCTTCGGCTCCGACGCTTTGCAGCAGTTCGGCCTGTTGGGCGGCCTGACGTTCGGCGGCCATTTGCTCAGCGGTCTTTACGAGACCTTTCATGTCGACACCGAGGGCAGCCCCGAAACGTTTGAGCAAATCCGCCTCATTGAGGTATTGCATCAAGGTCTGGCTCCGGGACTCCGCTACGAAGGCGATCAACGCACGCAGCTTCTGCGCGTCATTCCCGCGCCCGATCGCGTCGAGACCGGCGGTGATGGAAATCTTGAGTTCCTTATCCAGCTCAAGGTCCTTGGAGACGCCGAGGCGGTCGAACTCTTTTTTGGCTTCTTCATACAGAAGGCGGACCAACGGCAGCTGGAAATCCTGACTCAGCATGGAGTAGACTCCTCCCAGGGTTTCTTCCAGCTCGGCGGCGACCGTGCGAATCTCTTCGGCGGTCACCCGTTCGCCCTGGCGCTGGACCACGCTGTTCATCAAAAACGCGGCCTTGAGGTCGGCGGTGATGTCGCGGGCGTTGTTGCTGACAACCGAAAGGTCGTTCAGCTTCTCCACCGCCAGGAAGGTCACGTCATTGGCCATCCCGTAGACGAACTCCCCGTCCTTCGCCCGATTGAGGTCGGCAAGCCGGGTCAGTCCGTTGGGATTTACCATCGGCACGATCTTGCCGCAGGCGCGGGTGATCTTGTCATTGGTGCATGCCGAGTTCTCAAGACTCCTGAGGTCGCCCAGGAGGTCCTCGATCATGCCTCGCCCATAATCCTCGTCCAGGACTTCATTCCAACGCAGCACAAGATAGGGGAGTTTATCCTTTTTGTACTTGCCTTCGCTGCCTGGAACAAGCACCCCGGCGAGCTCCTGATGCGTCCGGTAAACGTCGGCGGACTCCCGCTCGACCCCTGTGTAAAGCTCAAGCTCGCTTTCCGGAGTGACCGGTCCCTGGGAACCGGGGGGAGGCGGAGCCGATTGGATCAGCTGCTGCAACTCAGGCTCCAGCGTGTTGAAGGCGCGGAACTCCCGGATCAGGATTTCGATTACCTCGCTTTCGCCATCACGGCGGACGACGTAGCTATTGAGGTTGTAACTCTTGAGGCGTTTGCCTGGGAGCTTGCGCAACAGAGCGTTGCCGGTGACGATCAGAAGCTTGATCGCTTCGAAAATCTTCGTGCGGCTGATCTGGCGCTCCAATAGATTCATAATCACCGTCTCAAGGATCGAGAGTTTCTCGTCCACTCCGGCCTTGATTCCGGCCCCCTGTTGAGACTGGGGCTGCTGGCGGGACATCTCGGCCTCCAGCGCGGCGATCTGCTGGACGATGATTTCGTCGGCGGTCAATTTGAAGAAGGGGGTGTTGGTCGGGAAAACCGCCAGCATCACCTTGCTCGCCAAACTGTTCACGCCGCGTGCGCCAAGCTTGCTGTAGTTCTGCTGGAACTCACGGGAACCCGAAGGATTCCGGGGATTCTCCGGCAGCAATGACGGGATCGTGTACCTGGCGCACTCGTAAGCCGTCCGCATCAGATTGAACCGGCGGGCGTGAAGCGCGTCGAAACGGGCCTTGAGAGAACCCGTCGACGACGGCACGGTCGGCTCCGGCATCAGGTATTGATCCCACTCCCGTTCCCGGCATTCACCCCGCTGTCAAGCGAAATGGTCAACTGACGGGTGCCGAGGGCAGTTTTCTTTTTGCCCTTCCGGGCTTTGTCAGAGTCGGCTCCGGTGCTGACGGTAGCGGTCTCCTCGGGAGGCGTGACTTTCAAAACCTGGGTGGATGAGGAAGACCGGCTGATCTTCGGTTTGGAAGAGGCGCACATAACTTAATCATCCTCCGATCTCAGGTTCCGCTCGGCGAAGTCGGCGAGCATTTCGTCCAGCGAAGCGTAGCGCTGGAAGGTGGCGATCACCGCCTTCAACGCAGAACCCTCACCGCTATGGAACGCATTCCACGGGAAATTTCACCTACAGTACCGCCGAGGGGCGCGACTGGTTCCTCGAGAGCGCCCGCCACCAGACGTTGACGCTTGACGGCCGGAACATCGATTGGCAGTCGAAACACCTGCAAGCTGATTACACCCCGGAATTCACCGCCATCGCCTTTGAAAACCAGAGCTATCCCGAGTTGCGGCACCGCCGTCAATTCGCTCTTTTCGCGGGTAAATACCTGCTGCTGATCGACGAAGCAACCGGTCCGGCCGCGGGCCTGACCGCCATCCACTTTCAGACCGCGCCGGGCGCGCCGATCCGGGTGGATCAGACGACTTGCGAAGTCCGTACCGCCTTTGCCGAAGGGGCCAACCTGGCCTTTGTGCCGCTGCCCCAGCCGGGCTTAAAAGTGATCGAGGAACCGGGCCTGAAGGCCAATACCGGGGTCAAAACGCCCCGCCCGGCCTTTCGCTATGAACTGACGAAGAACGATTCCGCTCCGGTCCATTTCGTCACCGCCCTGATCCCGGTCCCGGACACGAGCTTCCCGGAGATCAAAGTCGAATCGGTCGGTGAGAACCGTTACCGTCTCAAGGTCGGCGACGAAGTTTTCGAGGTCGACGCCAATCCCGGCACCGGCCTTTTATCTCGACAAAACAATTGATCCCAATCAAAATGGCGGCAGGGCACCGAAGCGCTACCCGAAAAGCAAACCGGAATTTTAATTTATTTTGTTTATGTTCGAAGAATATAACGAAAAGTTACGGATTTTCCCTCTCTCCGCCAAATAAAAAATTGCAGCACCCGTGAAGTGCACCCCAAAAACATTACAAAAAGTATGTCCGGAAAGGGGAATTGTCTTGACAGCAGCGTGATGGAAAACTTCTGCGGCAGATTCAAGACTGAAATGTTTTTCGGCGAGCACTTTGAATCGGTTGATGAGTTTGAGGAAAAACTCAGTGAATACATTTGCTATTGCAATAACGACAGGATATCTTTGAAATTAAAAGGAATGAGCCCGGTGCAATACCGAACTCATTCCTTGTAGTCTTAACCCGTCCAAAACTTTTGGGGTCACCTCAATTCCTGCTTAAAGCTTTTTTTGCATATAATAGGAAACCATGCCTCCGTACTCGAGCCGCCGGCATGTTTCGAACTTGTATTTTCCCCAGTGCGTATGACTGTCCTGAACCGCCGTCAGGCAGATGGTGTTCAACCCGAGCGAACGGGCGATTCCTTCGCTGAATTCCAGCAGGGCCGCGGCAATGCCTTTTGAGCGCATGTCCGGATGCACGGCCACATCGTGGATATAAAAGCAATCGGGAGACGCCGGCAGACTCCATTGAGAAAGAAAAAGAGGCCGTGGCTCCCCCTTCAGCCATGGATGGGCGAATATGTATCCGGCCGGTTTTCCGTCAAAAAACGCAAAATTACATCCCTGCGGAAATTCCCGGAGGATCGACAGAGACACAGCTTGCCCTTCCTGATAACCGCAGGAATAGGATGCCTTCTGAATCGCCATGACGGCAGGAATGTCATCGGCTTCCGTTGGTTTTATCCGCAATCCCTTCATTTTTTCCTTGCTAAAGCTTTGTTTTTCGCATTCCCATAACAATCAACAACTTCATCGTCAGTAATATAAAACGGAATAAAAAAAGATCAACATAATAAAGTAAAAAAGGCACAAATGCCCCCCCGGAAACGATGCTGTTCACAGTACTCAAGCAGAGAATATCCGTGCAGCCCTATCTCCGAATGCACAGAAAGAGGGGGATTATTTGAGCACTCCTATTTGAAAATTCCGCTTTGTCATGCTATTTTATGGCGGTATAATTTTGATGCGCGGACGCGCCCTGTCGCCTGTTCGCCGATGTGAATGCAAAAATATCGGCGGAGCAGGAATTCCAGGAACCATCAACTGCGTTTCGAGGTGACGCTCGAGCGAGGGAGACATCATGAAAACCAATCCGCTGATCGTATTCCGCAAAGAGTTCGACGAGACGGGCATTCTTTTCAATCCCGAGAACGGCGAGGTATTCGGTTTGAACCGGACCTCGGCGTTCATCTGGGAAAAACTGGCGGACGGACTCCCCCCCGGCGAGATCCTTGACGAACTGGCGAAAGTGACCAAGCCGCCGCCGGAAGCCGCCGCCGAACTCAACAGCTTCGTCGCCGCGCTCCGACAAAAAGGATGCCTTTCCGAATAGGATGACGGACTCCGGACACATTTATGTCGGCAAAAGCATGAACCCGCTCTTCCGGGACGGCGACCGCGTGCTGTCGCGTCCGGCCGAATATCGGGAGATCCGGCGCGGCGACGTGATCTGCTTTGTCGCCGCCTCCGGCATCGAAGTCGTTCACCGGGTGATCGGTTCCGGCCCCGCCGGACTGCGGACTTGCGGTGACAACAACGACGCGCCGGACGCCACGCCGGTCGCAGAAAACGCTCCCTTGCGGCTGGTTTACGCGATCGATCGCGGCGGCCGGATCGTCGCGGTGCGGGGCGGAGGGCCGGGGATGCGTTTTTTCCGGCGCGTCAGGGCGCGGCGCGCCTGCCGCCGGGCGCTCGGAGTTCCCGCGCGGGCGCTGCTCCGGAAACTTCCCGGATGGTGTTTCGCGGGACGGATCGAGGCGTTGTCGCTGTACCGGTTCCGGGACGCCGAATTCCTGTTCGACGGCAAGCGCCCGGTGGCGCGCCGCAAACCGGACGGCAGTTGGCGGCTCCTCTCCGACCTTGACCGCTTCCGTTACCGGCAATCCGAATTGGAGCGGAATTTTCCGCCCGGGCAAGGAGCTCCGCAACCATGAATCTCCGCAAATTCCGAATCTTCATCGCGCCTTTCCTGCGGCCGCACCGGCGAAGCCTGGCGCTGACCGCGACGGCGATGATTGTTTCGCTGCTGCTGGTCTGCGTCGAGCCGCTCCTGCAGCGGAACTTCATCAACGCCCTGACCGCGCTGGATGAGCGGAGGGCCTATATTGCCGCGCTGGCCGTCGCGGCCTGTTTCGGATTGCGCCGGCTGGCGCGGGGCTGGGGAGGCCGCAATTGCGGCCGGATCGGCGCCAATGTGACCTGCGAGGTGGAATCCTCGCTGATCCGCAGGCTCTTTTCGCTGCCGCTCGAATCCCTGCGCGAATTCGGCCCCGGATATTTGAGCGGACGAATCAACGCCGATTGCGAAAGCATGCAGTTCCTCTATTCCGGCGGCATACTCGGAATCGGCGAAAGCATGTTCCGGTTGGTCGGCGGCACCGCGTTTCTGCTGTGGCTCGACTGGCGGATCGGCGTGGCGGCGCTGGCGGTACTGCCGTTTTACGCCTGGCTGGCGCGGAGCTTCCGGCGGCGGCAATATCGGCTCGGCAGCCGCTTCGGCGAAACCGTCGCGGAAAACTCCCGGCAGCTCCACTCTTCACTCGGCGGAGCGGCAATGGTCAAGGCTTGTACGGCCGAGGAGCAATTGTCGGCCTCGCTCGACGGCCGGTTCCGGAAGCTGGCGAAGCTGAAAATCCGGCGAAACGATTTGCGGATCCGTTTCAATCTGCTGCTCCAGGTCCTGCCAGGCGTCGCACAGGCGGCGCTGGTCTTTTTCGGAATCCGGATGATTCTCGACGGCGCGTGGACGATCGGCGAACTCTGGGCGCTCTATCGTTATCTGGAGTTCGTCTTCGCTCCGGCGCGGGAGCTTGCCGGGAATGTGCTCCAGATGCAGTTCGCGCTGGCCGCCGCCGAACGGGTGGAGCATCTGGCGCAACTGGAGCCGGAAACCCGGCTGGAGGACGGCCTGGCACCGGAGCACCTGAATGGAGAGATCGAATTCCGGGAGGTTGATTTCGGCTACCCTGACCGGGAAATGCTGTTTCACAACGCCTCGTTTTCACTCCGCCCGGGTGAGACGGCCGCGCTGTTCGGAGCTTCCGGCTGCGGCAAGACCTCGCTGGTCAATCTCCTGCTCCGGCTCTACGCGCCGACGCGGGGGGAAATCCTGCTCGACGGCATTCCGATCACCGACTACAATTTACGTTCGCTGCGCCGCCGGATCGGCTATATCGGGCAGAATTCGGAATTCCTCCGCGGCACGCTGGCCGAAAATCTCAGTTGGGGCCGCGAAAACATTTCACGCGAGGCCCAGTGCGAAGCGCTCGCCAGGGCGGGACTGGGCGCGAAGCTGACCCCCGAGCATGAAGTGCTCGAAGGAGCCGCGAATTTCTCCGGCGGCGAACGGCTCCGCCTGGCGCTCGCCAGGGAACTGCTGCGCGACAGCGACATCATCATCCTCGACGAAGCCACCGCCAACCTCGATCCGGAAAACGAACGTTTGATTTTCCGGATGATCCGGCGCGAATTCCTGTCGCGCACGGTCATCCTGATTTCCCACCGGAGCCGGGTTCTCGAATACGCCGACAAGCTCATCGAAATCAACTGGGAAACAAAACATGTCTGACCGCCGCGAATTCTCGGCTTCGCTCTGGCGCTGGAGCGCCGGAACCGACGCCCGCGCCGACTGGAGCGGACGAA
>JAVBUI010000171.1:0-4685 GCA_031555495.1 Victivallaceae bacterium
TGCAATGCAGGACTTCTGCGAGTTTTTCGGGCGGAACAAGCTCCCAGTTGCGGAAAATGACCGCCTGGAAGCGGGCCGGGAAGTGGGCGAACGCCAGCGCCTCCGGCGCGTCGCCGCGGGGAAGCGCTGTTTCATTCATTACTTTTGCCCTTTGACTTTCGCTTCAAGTTCGCTGAGGCGTTTCGCCAGCGGCCGGATTTCGTTTTCATGGGCGAATTTTTCAAGTTCGCCGATCCGGTTGGCGAGGTTCATCGAGTTGACGGAGGTGCGGAAATCGGCCAGGCCTTTCAGCACGGCGGCGTCTTGCTGCTCGAGCTTTTTGAGCTGGGGGAGGAGCTCGCCCTGGGCGGTGCGGATCTTTACAAGTTCTTCGAGCACATCCGGGCCGTCTTTGAGGCGTTTTTCGAGCGCCGCGACGTTGGTTTCGGAGATTTTCAAGGCTTCGCTCCTGGCGGTGAGCTCTTTTTCGAACAGGTCCAGCCGTTTTTCGAGCGCGGCGGAGGCGGCCTGAACTGCGGCGAGTTTCTTTTCCGTTTCGCTCATTCCGGCCTGGGCGGCGATTTTCGCCCGGCTCCGGAGCGAATGCAGCTGCCGCCAGAGCGTGACGTTGAAAACGGCGAGCGCGACAACCGCCGCCAGCAGAGCCACATAGGCTGTCAGCCGGAGCGTCCTGGCGCGTTTCGGGTCCTCGAGCACCAATGCGTCTTTGCCCTTGAACGCCTGGGCGCAGCTGATGCACGTGAATTCCTGGTTGATGTCTTTGCGTTCGATATCGTAATGTTGCCAGCAGTAAGGACATTCAAGTTTCATTTGACTCCCGTTTCCATATTGAGTTGTTGAAAGAAATCGTGCATCAGCACCGCGCGTTCACCGGCGATCCGTTTGCCCGGATCGGTCCGCATCGCCGCCGGAAGTTTTGAGAGCTTGACCAGGTATTCCCGGTAAGCCGTGTCTTCGCGGCTGTATTCCGGGGCTCCGAGCGCCTCTTCCGCGTTGTTGTGGAGCCGCGCGCCCTCGCGCCCGGCGAAGAGGAACGACCGGCCCACCCCGACCGCGCCGAGCGAATCGAGCTTGTCGGCGTCGTAAACGATTTGCGCCTCGAGCGTCGCCGGCTCCGCGTCGTCGCGGAAACGGTGCGTCCTGACCGCGGCTGCGACGTGCCGGAGTGTTTCGTCCGGCAAGCCGAAGCCGTCGAGGAATTGCGGAACAAGCGCCGCTCCGCGCTCGGCGTGGCATTGTTTACGCCCCTTTTCGGCGATTTCCCCGGCGCGGGCGACGTCGTGCAGCAGTGCGGCGAGTTTCACCACTCTGAGCGAGGCTTCCGGCAGTTCGGCGGCGAGCATTTCGGCGTTGCGGAGCACCCGCAGCGTGTGGTCGAAGTCGTGACAGTCCGGGGCGTTTTTGAAATGAAGCCGCACCCGTTCGGCGAGCGCGGCGAATTTATCGTGAAAAATCGGATCTTCCATTTGCTTTCCTCTTGCGCCTATACCATAGTAAATGTATATCTCTTTTGTGACAATGCAATCAGGAAAAGAAGGAAAAAAGCAATGAATTATCAGGCCTCTTCCGATCGTTACGACGAAGCCCCTTACCGCCGCTGCGGCCGGAGCGGACTCCGGCTTCCGGCGATCTCGCTCGGCCTCTGGCATAATTTCGGCAGCGTCGACGTTTACGAAAACGCGAAGCGCATGGCCGAAACCGCGTTCGACCACGGGATCACCCACTTCGACCTCGCCAACAATTACGGACCGGAACCGGGCTCGGCGGAGCTGACCATGGGACGCATCCTCCGCGATTCGCTCGGGCCCTACCGCGACGAATTGATCATTTCGAGCAAAGCCGGTTATTTGATGTGGCCCGGCCCCTACGGAGAATGGGGCTCGCGCAAGAATCTCATCGCCAGTTGCGACCAGAGTTTGCAGCGCCTCGGGCTCGATTACGTCGATATCTTCTACCACCACCGGCCCGACCCCGACACCCCGATCGAGGAGTCGATGCTGGCGCTCGACCAGCTCGTCCGCAGCGGCAAGGCGCTTTACGCCGGGATTTCCAAGTCCGGGCCGGAAGGGACCGCCGAGGCGATCAAGGTGCTCCGCGCCAACAAAACGCCCTTTGTGATCCACCAGGTGCGCTACAGCATGCTCGACCGGGCGCCGGAGACCGGCGGGCTCTTCAAGCTGCTGCACAAGGAAGGCGTCGGCGCGATCGTGTTTTCGCCGCTGGCCCAGGGGCTTTTGAGCGACCGTTACCTCAAGGGCGTTCCCGCCGGTTCGCGGGCGACCCGCAACCACTTCCTCAAAAAAGAGCGGATCACGCTGTCGCTCCGCGCCCAGCTTAACTCGCTCAATGAAGTCGCCGCCGCGCGCGGCCAGTCGCTGGCCGAAATGGCCCTGGCCTGGGTGCTCCGGCTCGAAGGCGTCACCTCGGCGTTGGTCGGCGCGAGCCGTCCGGAACAGATTCTCGATTCGCTCGGCGCGGTCAAAAAGCTCGAATTCAGCGCCGAAGAGCTCAAGCGGATCGAGGAAATCCTGAAGGATTGACCCGATGCACCGGAGGGTATTGCTGATCTGGCTGCTGCTGGCCGTTTCGCTGCCGCTTGCCGCGCTCGATTGCGCGGTCTGCGGCAAGCCGATTCGCGGACAGTACGTCAAGTCGGACGGCAAAAGTTTCTGCGGCCAGGCGTGCTACGAAAAGACGCTGCCGCGCTGTTCTGTCTGCGGCAAGGTTTGCCGCACCGTCTACCGCAGTCCGGCGGGGAAGGTTTTTTGTTCGGAGCTGTGCTTCGAGAGCACGATGCCCGGTTGCGGGCTCTGCGGCCTAAAGCTCAAGGGGAAGTATTTTCTGCTCGAGACTCCGGACGGGCCGCGCCGTTACTGCGGCGAATGCGCCGCATTGCCGCGCTGCTTCGCCTGCCGGCTGCCGGCCCGGGGCGGCACGGTTCTGCCCGACGGGCGGGTGAGCTGCCCCGCCTGCGCCCGGACCGCGTTGACCGACCCCGGCGAAATGGCCGCGCTGTTTGAAGATACCCGGGTTAAAACGAGCAAGCTTCTCGGCGGGCCGACGCCGTGCCGTCTTCATTTTCTGGTCGCCGACCGGCCGATGCGGGAGGCAAAAAACGGCGGCAGGACCGATTCCCCGCCCGGAACGGAGGAGCTGGGGCTCTACGCTTACGAAAAAAAATCTCAACAATTGCTCCGCGGCGACCGGGTGATCGGCGAGCGCGTGACCGGCGAGCGCTGCGCGGTTTACATCCTTGACCGGCTGCCGCCCGGGCGCTTCGTCGAAACCGCCGCCCACGAGGTCGCCCACGACTGGATGCGGCACAACGCGCCGGGAGTCCGGGATGAACTGCTGCGCGAAGGCTTCGCCGAATACGTTGCCTCGCAGGTCAACCTCGCCGAGGGCCGTTCCGGGCTCAACCGCCGGATGGAACAGAATCCGGATCCGGTTTACGGCGCGGGTTACCGCGCGGTCCGGGACGCGGTCAAAGAACTCGGTTTCGAGCGTGTTTTGGAGAATCTCAGGAGTCGCGGACAACTGCGCTGACTTCTGACGTTGAAGAGGCACATTTTTTCACATTTTCCGGAGAATGGATGTTGCATTTGCCTCTATAGTCTTTATATTATTTGCAAACGCAATTTTCATGTCGCAAAAGGAGTTGGATATCATGAACAAAAGTCTGGTCATGTCGGGTATGGTCGCCGCGCTCGGCTCAATGTTGCTGATCGGCGGGTGCAAAACGGAAGTGATGGGAGCGCGCCAGTACGTCCCCGCGGAGAAGACCCCGGCTCCGATGACTGTCGTTGAATCCGAAACAGTAGTGGTTGATGAGCCCGTCGCCCAGGAAACCGCGCCGAAGA
Organism: Victivallaceae bacterium; assembly: GCA_031555495.1. Classification (GTDB taxonomy): domain Bacteria; phylum Verrucomicrobiota; class Lentisphaeria; order Victivallales; family Victivallaceae; genus JAVBUI01. Next base: position 3,861 of record JAVBUI010000171.1, read on the forward strand.
AGGCGGAGGCTTATCCCGCTATCGACACCGTCGTTCCGAAGAAGGCCGCCGCTTCGACTTCCGGCAAAGCCGCCCCGTCGGCCGCCGCCGGTTCCTATGTGGTCAAATCCGGCGACACCATCGGCTCGATCGCCAAGGCGCACGGCCTCGGCTACAAGTCCGTGCTGGCCGCGAACGGCATGACCGAAGCCGACGCCCGCAAGCTCAAAGTCGGGCGCAAGCTGGTGATTCCGGCGAAGGGCTCGACCGCCTCGATGTCCGCGACCGCCGCCAAGGCCGGCAAAACCGCCGCCGCCAAGGGCGGGGCGAAAACCGTCGCCAAGACCACCGCCGCGACGGCCTCCGCCGACGGCGCGATCTACGTAGTCAAAACCGGCGACACGATTCCGAAAATCGCCAAACAGCTCGGCGTCAAAGCCTCCGCGCTGCAGGCCGCCAATAACCTCGACGACGCGGCGACCCGCCGCCTCCAGATTGGCCAGAAGCTGGTGATTCCGGGCAAGGGCGGCGCCGCCGCCGTTGCGGCGACGACACCCGCGGCTCCGGTCCAGTCCGACGCCGCGCTCGACGCCGCGGCCAGCGCGCTGGCCGCCGCTCCGGCGACGACCGCCACTGTCGCGACTGAGGGTGCCGCTCCGGCGGTGACCGCGCCCGCCGCGCCCGCGACGGAAGCCGCCGCTCCGACGGTGACCGAAACCGCGGTTGCGGGCAGTGCGATTCCGGTTGAAATCCTCGAAGACACCAAGCTCGACGATTTCCTCAAGAGCCAGAAGATCACGCTCGAAACCTTCAAGAAGCTCAACTCCGACATCGTCGTCACCGACG
>JAVBUI010000363.1:0-4123 GCA_031555495.1 Victivallaceae bacterium
GGAGGGTACAGTCATCCTGACCGCCGGATGCGCCAAGTACCGCTACAACAAGCTGCCCCTCGGCGACATCGGCGGCATCCCGCGCGTCCTCGACGCGGGCCAGTGCAACGACAGCTACAGCCTCGCGGTAATCGCGCTGAAACTCAAGGAGGTATTCGGCCTCGACGACGTCAACAAGCTTCCGCTCTCCTTCGACATCGCCTGGTACGAACAGAAGGCGGTCGCGGTGCTGCTGGCGGTATTGTCGCTCGGGTTCAAGAACATCCGCCTCGGCCCGACGCTCCCGGCCTTCCTGTCGCCCGGCGTCGCCAAGGTATTGGTCGAGACCTTCGACATCAAACCCACCACCGAAGCCGCGGCCGACGTCGATGCGATGATGCAGGGAAAATAAGCCTATACTCAATTCAAAACGGGCCGGAGCAATCTCCGGCCCGTTTTTTTCTTGACTTCAGATGATTTTGGCAGTATATTCCGGTTCAAACAAATCGAGGATACTCCAATGGACACACTTGAACTGCTTCACCCCGCCCCAGAGCACCGCGACGCCGTGCTCGATTACAAAGTTGAACACCTGAATCACCGGGAAAACGTCCTTCACGGCGCGGCACTGCTCGACCAGCTCAACTTTGACGAATGGCTCAAATTAGTCAACGGCAACCGCCGCCCGGAAACGGTCCGCCCCGGCTGGGTGACCGCCGACACCTTGCTGGCGTTCCGCAAGAGCGATCGCAGATTGATCGGCATCATCGACATCCGCCACAGCCTCAACGACTTTCTCCGCGACTTCGGCGGCAACATCGGCTACGGCGTGCGCCCGTCCGAACGGCGCAAAGGGTACGCGGCTGAAATGCTCCGCCTCGCCCTGCTGCGCGCCCGCGAACTTGCGATACCGGAGGTGCTGCTTTCGTGCCGCCGGGACAACGAGGCTTCGCGGCGGACGATCGAGCGCTGCGGCGGCGTGCCGTTCCGGCAATTCATCCACTCCGACGGAAGCTCGGCGGAGATGTTCCGGATCACCCTGTCACCGGCCTGGGACGCCGGAAAATACCTGCAATTTGAGCGCGAACGCAACCAGCCCGCGTTCGACCTTGCCCGCCGGGTGCCGGGAGCGCCGCGCCGGATTCTCGACCTCGGCTGCGGGCCGGGCAACAGCACGGAAATTTTGCGCGGCGCATTTCCACAGGCCGAACTGATCGGCGCGGACAATTCTCCTGAAATGATCGAACGCGCCCGCCGAACCCACCCCGACTGGGACTTCCGGCTCTTCGACGCGACTTCGCCGCTGGAGGAATTGGGAGGAAGCTTCGACCTGATTTTCGCCAACGCCTGCATCCAGTGGGTTCCCGAGCACCGGCTGCTGCTGTCGAAACTCTTCGCCGGTCTCTCCGCCGGAGGAACGCTGGCGATCCAGATCCCGCTGCAGACGCGTGCGCCCGTCCACCGGATGCTCCGCGAATTGTCGCAGCAGCCGCCGTGGAACCAATGGCTTCGCGCGGCTCCCAGGATTTACCACTTGCTCGAGCCGGAGGAGTATTACGATATACTTTCGACCCTGACCGCCGATTTCGAGCTCTGGGAGACGACCTACTATCACCGGCTCGCGTCGCACGAAGCGCTGCTCGACTGGTACCGCGGCACCGGGCTCCGGCCTTATCTGCAGCCGCTCCCCGAGAGCGAACGCGGCAAATTCGAATCCGTACTGCTCAACGAAATCAAACGCTACTTCCCGGTCCGCCGGGACGGCACGGTGATGTTCCGCTTCGAGCGTTTGTTCATGACGGCGAAAAGGAGCCGACCATGAAAGATGAACCCGCGTGGGAAGTGCTTTCCAGCGAGTATCTTCACCGATCGGCGTGGCTCACGGTGCGCAAAGAACGCCTCAAGCTTCCCGACGGACGCGAACTCCCGGAGTATTACGTCCTCGAATACCCCGATTGGATCAACGTCATCGCGCTCACCGCGGACGACCGGATGGTGCTTGTCCGCCAATACCGCCACGCGCTCGGGCGCACCTCATTCGAACTCCCGGCGGGCGTCCGGGAATCGAAGGATGCGGCGGTCATCGACGCGGCAAAGCGCGAACTCCTCGAGGAGACCGGCTACGGCGGCGGCGAATGGAGCGAATTCATGGTGCTCTCCGCCAATCCCTCGACGACCAACAACCTCACCTATACCTTCCTCGCCCGCAACGTAGTCCGGATGAAAGAGCCGGAACTCGACGCGACCGAGCATTTGACCTGCCACCTCTTCAGCTGCAAGGAGGTTCGGCGGATGCTCGAAGAAGGCGAGTTCATCCAATCGCTGATGGCCGCCCCGCTCTGGAAGTTCTTTTCACTCGATATCTAAGTTGCCGAAGCTCTTGTTGATCGCGTTGATCTTGCGGACGGTGCCATCGTCGAACCCGGCGGCGGCGAGAAATTCCGAGAGCAGGTCGGACTTCCCGGCGCAGTAGCCGTCGACGTCGTCGGGGAACCGCCGCGCCATCTCTTTTTTGAGCTCTCCATAACGCCGCGCCTGATCGGGGCGAGACCTCAAATAATCGCGAAGCTTCAGGTGGTTGTCGAGATGCGGCGAATCGGCGCGACACACATAGAAGTTGTGCCGGAAATCGAGCGCCAGGCTTTCGGAGAACATTTCGCGCCCGGGAAGTCCCCCGTCGCCGCGATGGAAAAATCCGAGCGATTCGAGCTCGCGCTTCACCTCCGCCCACAATCCCGGATCGGCAAGAATGTAATCGGCGTCGATCACGGGCTTGGCGGCAAGTCCCGGCACCGCGGTGCTGCCGACATGCTCGAGCACGCCGCCGAATTTCCGCCTGAGCGGTTCGAGGAGCGATTCCAATTTACGGAAATTCTCCCCCCAGACGGGATCGTAATCATCGACCTCGATCAAGGGAGTACGGAAATATCCGAGCCGGTGCGGCATGATTTTGCCGTCGACCATTTTGTCGTATTCGCCGCAGAAAATCATGCCGAGCCGTTCGGCCAGCCGGAGCGAAGCGGTGTTCTCCGGCCTGATATCGGCGATCACCCGCCCCGCGCCGAGGCGGCGGAAGGCGTAATCGAGACACCCCTGCGCCCCTTCGGCGGCATACCCCTTTTTCCAGTGCGCCCCGGCGAGAATCCAGCCGATGCCGAGGTGTTCTTTCCCGTTGACCGTTTCGGGGAGAAGCCCGATCTGGCCGACGACTTCGCCGGAACTCTTGTCGACCGCGAGCCAATAACCGTAACCGTATCGCCGGTAACGCTCGCGATTGCGTTCAATCCAGCCCCGGATTTCATCGTCGGAAAAAGTCTTTTCCCAGGCATGCATCACTTTGGCATTCCGCAGCATCGAGGCGACGGCGTCGAAGTCGCCGGCCGTCATTTCGCGCAGCAGCAGACGTTCAGTTTCGAGAATTTTGCGGGTCAACCGGAGAATCGGAAAAGGCCTGCCCTGTCCGTCGAAGTCGGAGCGGTCATAAACCGCAAAGCCGCAGTGCCGGTAAAACGCCAGCGCCGCCGGGTTCTGCTCATGAACCTCGATGACGCGCGCGCCGAGCTCGTCGACGGCATGGCGCAGCAGCAATTTCCCGAGCCCTTTCCCGCGCATGCCGCTGCGCAGAAACAACATTTCCAGCGATTCGCCGTCAACACCCATCAGTCCGACAATTTCCCCTCGCTCTTCAACCGCAAAAAGCCTCGGCACCATCTCCAGCGCCCGTCTCACATCGGGCTTCAGCCGTTCAATGTCGCCGTCCGTCAGAAACGTATGCGTCGCGCACACCGAATCCTCCCAGACCGCCAGCAATTCGCCGTACAAATCCCCGCGCCGACCGCCGATTTCCAGAATAATGCTCAATTTCCCACCTCCTGTAATAACCCCTACAATATACAGCCGGATCGGAACGTTTCAAGAAGTAACACAAAAACGGCAAAAACAGCCTGTCATCATAAAAAACATCTTGACATGATAAAGAACCAAGTGTACTTTAAATCGGTGAACCAAAATCAATGGAGGCCGCCGATGCCGAAATATCCTGAAAAAATGCGGAAAATGATTTCCGAAGCCGTCCGCGCCAACATCCACCGGGCCGGGATCGAGCTGATCCGGGAATCCGGCTGGAGCGCGTTTACGACCGACA
>JAVBUI010000015.1:0-6887 GCA_031555495.1 Victivallaceae bacterium
GGTCGAGCCCCGCCTCAGCCTGAGTCCGGCGATGGCGGAGCGGTTCACCGAGTGACCGGCGCGACCGTTCCCGCCCGGTTGTAGGTCTCCGGCCGGGCCTCGCGCAGATAAATGTGTCCCATTTCGCCCGTGCCGTTCGAGGTCGACAAATAGGGAATGCCGATGCGCTCGTTTAAATCGATGGTGGCGGCGGCGAAGGACTGGGGTTCACGGGTTTCCGTCAAGATTCTGCCGTAGTGGTCGAGGATCCGCGACGGGGCGCCGGTATGGCCGGTGATCGCCGTCGCCAGGAAGACCTGGTTGTCCTGGCAGCGCGCGGGCCACAAATAATCGTAAATCTGCTGCCTCGTTCCGGCGATCGGGTAGGCGATCAATTCCGCGCCCTTGAGCCGGAGTTCGCGAACCGATTCCGGGAACCACAAATCCCAGCACACCAGCATCCCGATCCGCCCGAAATCAAGGTCGAAGACCGGGTAGCTTTCGCCGGGAGTCATCGATCTGGCTTCGCCGATGGTCAAGTGCACTTTGTCGAACGTTCCCGCAACCTTGCCCTGCCGGTCGATCAGGACTGCGGTATTGTAGAAGTGATTGCCGTCGGTCCGCCAGAGCGAGGTGACGACGTAGCTGTTGAGCTTCTTCGCCCAGGTTCCCAGATAGTCGGTCAGCGGGCCGGGGACGAATTGCGCGCCTTTGTCAAGGGTGAGCTTGGGGACGCCGCGGGTCAGGAAGTTTTCGGGAAAGACGATCAGGTCGGGCTTTTCTCCGGCCTCCTCGATTTTTTCAAAAATCGACTCGAAGCGGGTCATGTTATCCGCCATTGAAGCGTTTTCCCGGTTTGGAACCGCTTTGGTTACGATCACCCGGACCGGGCGGGGCGGATCGGCGGCGGGAATGAGCTCCGGTTTGCTCCAACTGACCGGTTTGTCGTAAAGCCAGCGAAGCGAGACCTCCAGCTGCAGATAGGTCGCGGTCGGCGGACGGCGGACAGTCCGGCTGAAAAGGCCGCCGGGCAGGGGGTCAAGGTAGGTGCTCTCGACTTCGATCCCGTCGTCGTCATACCAAACCGCGAGGGCGACGGCGCGGTTGTTCCGCATCGCTTCGGGGTTGTCGCAATGAACGCTCAGCCGGAAGGTCCTGCCTGCGGTCACCGGCGGATTGTAGCGGAAAAACCAGTAGCCGGACACCCCTTTCTCCGGCTTGACGGTGACCGAATAATTGCCGTCCTTCTCAGCGAAAACGACGCCGGGCTGGAGCGGATGGTGCCAGCTTCTGACGGACACGGGCTGAATCACTCGATCCGCGGCGAAAAGCGGCGCCGCGAGCGCCAGCAGCAACAATAAAACAACGTGGAAGCGCATGAGGGCCCTTTCGTTCCATGAGTAAGGTTCATATGCTTCACAATAGCTTAGCTTGTTGATTTTTCAAGCTTGAGTTGTCATGGGGCCCGATTAAAGATAACTTTTGTTGACGGTCCAGTAGTCGCGGGTTCTCGCATTGAGGGTGTTGCTGAAAATCTTTTCCCGTTTTTCGTTGCTGACGTGGCCGTCCGCCCAGAGAACGTTGGTGGTGCCGCGATGGATCGCGTTGACGACGCCGGCGTAGGTCGAACCTTCGAGGTAGGCGCAGGTCCAGTAGTAACCGCTTCCGCCGTCGTCCGGCGAAAACGTGGGCGTCGGGTTCTTGGACTTGTCGAAGACGTCGGTATGAGAAATCGTCAGCGAGGTTTTTTTCAGGCGGCTGATCTTGGTCGATTTGTCGCGCGCCTGGTTGAGCGCGGGAAGCAGCGTGAAGCCATGTGCGGCGGCGTCCGTCGCGGGGGCAAAGAGGTGACACGCGCCTCACTGCCCCCTTGAAAAACAGAAAGTTGAATGATTACTTCTTGTAGACGCAGTTGCCGCGGAGGTACGTTTTTTCGACGGTTACGTTTTTCAGCTCCTGCGGCGCGATGGCGAAGAAGTCGTCGCTGCAGACGGCGAAGTCCGCGCTCTTGCCGACCGTGATGCTGCCGATGCGGTCCTCCGCGCCGACCTGGCGGGCGCCGTTGATGGTGTAGGCGTCGATGCAGGCCTTGACCGTGATCGCTTCCGACTTCGGCGGCGCGATCGTATCGTCGGTGGCACGGTTGACCGCCACCCACATGTTGAGGAAGGGATTGACGCCGGTTGCGCCGTCGGAGACCGGGAAGTCGCTGCCGAAGGTGACGGTGGAGCCGGCCTTGATCAGCGAAGCGAGCGGGACCTGCCGCAGATAGCGCTCTTTGCCGAGCACGTCTTCGGTGAACTTGTCCGCCATCAGCCAGACGGGGGTGGTCTGGAAGAAGACATCGCGCTGTTCGCCGAAGCGCTCGACGCCGTCTTTCGGCAGGATCTGGACGTGGCAGATGGTCTTGGTGCCTTTGATCGGGCCCAGCGCCTTGTGGAAATCCAGCGCCCTGGTGATGGCCGCGTCGCCGATGGCGTGGGTGTGGACGTTGAAGCCTTCTTTGGCGGCGATCCGGGCGATCGGGAGCATCTCTTCCATGGTGATGGTGGCGGCTCCGCGGCCTTTGCCCGGAGGCAGGTAATCTTCGGACATCCAGGCGGATTGCACTTCGATCGTGCCGTCGCCGATGAATTTCAAGGTTTCAGGATGAATCAGGTCGGAGGTGTAGTTTTTGCGGAGGTCGCGCATGACGTTGAGCGCGTGATCTTTGTTGTCGACGCAGTCGCCGAAATAGATGTAGCTGGTATAGCAGCGCAAGGTCAGTTCGTTGTTTTCTTCCATCATTTTTAGCGTACGGACGGCCGGTTCCTCGGTCAGGAGGCCGAAGCCCGCGTCGCAGATGGAGGTGATGCCGTTGGCGGCGAAAATCTTCAGATTTTTACGCATTTCCTCGCGGATGGCTTCCTCTTTGAAAATATTCATTTTGCGCATCAGGCTGATGCCGGCTACGCCCTCGATGACATAGCCGGTCGGATTACCGTCGGCGTCGCGTACATAATAGCTTGCTCCCGGAATCGGGTCGGGGGTGTTCCGGGTCAGGCCAGCCAGTTGCATGGCTTTGGTATTGAACCAGTAGGAATGACAGTCGTCGCTAAAGATGATCGCCGGACGGTCCGGAAACGCCTTATCCAGGTCGATTGCCCGGATCGGGTGGCAATTGGTGCCGAAGCCGATGCCGAGCACGATGGGAAGATTCCGGTGTTCGGCGTCGGAGGCTTTTTCCTTCAGGAAGGCAAGGGTGTCTTCGAGATTCAGCCGCCAGTCCACTCTGATCAATTTAAGTGAAGTCTGAGCCGAGGTGAGGATCGGATGGCAGTGCGAATCGATCATGCCGGGGACCACGCGCTTGCCCTGCAGATCGACGCCCCGGCCGTATTTCAGGGCTCCCTCGTCGTCGCCGACGTAGACGAAATTACCGTCTTTGACCACAAACGCCGTGGCCGCCGGATTTTTCGCGTCGGCGGTGTAGACCTTGGCATTGTAATAAACCGCATTGCCGCCGTCGGACGACGGCTTGTTGCAACACCCCGCCAGCGCGATGGCCGCCGCCAAAAAGATCGAAAATTTCCGAATCACGATATCGCTCCTTAATTATGTTGAAATGACATTCTAAAATAATATACCGTTTCCGGTGTCGAAAAACAAGCCGGAGCAAGGTGTAAAAACGTTCAAAAAATAGATGCGCGCCGGTTTGCATAATCGGGAAACCGGTGTATGTTTCAAAATATTCCTTCAAAACCATAGAAAGATTTTTGCCATGCCGGATGATGCTCTCAAAACGCCGGGAAAAACCTGGTCGGTCGGTACGCTTGTTTACAACCGCAAGGGATTGGTGATCCTCTTTTTCCTGCTGCTCGGCGGCGACTTCGTCTGGGCGCTCCGCGACCGCTCGATCGGCCCGATCACGCAGTTGCTGTTCAAGAACTACGGCGCTTCGGACTTCCTCAACGGCCTGATGCTGAGCTCCATTCCCTGTGTGATCGGGATGGTCCTCGGGCCGATCATCAGTTTCCGTTCCGACCGCTTCCGCAGCCGCCTCGGGCGGCGGATTCCGTTTCTCCTGGTTACCACGCCGGTGGTTTTCGGCGGGATGGTCGGGATGGCGGGGAGCGTGATTTTCGCCAACATGCTCGGGAGCTATTTCCCGGGGCTGACGCACAACCAGATGGTGCTTTATCTCCTCGGCGCGTCGTGGATTTTCTTCGAATTCGGGGTGATCGTCGCCGGGGTGGTGTTTTTCGCGCTGATCAACGACGTGGTGCCGCAGCAGCTTTTGGGGCGGTTTTTCGGTTTGTTCCGGTTTGTGAGTCTCTTGGTCGGGATTGTTTTCAATTACGGCTTTTTCGGCTATGCCGAGAAAAACCACGGCGTGGTTTTCGGCACGCTGGCGGTGGCTTATGCGATTGGGATTACCATGATGTGCTGCTTTGTCCGCGAAGGGCAATATCCGCCGCCGCCCGCCAAAGAGCCGGGCAAAAACAACTGGCGGACCGCTTTTGAATACCTTGGCCGCTGTGCCCGTTCGCCTTATTACTGGCTGCTGTTTTCGATGCTGACCATCAATGGGCTGGTCTGGCTGCCGTCCGGGACGTTCATCGCTTTTTACGCCAAGCAGCTGCAGATCGACATGGACTATTTCGGAAAATTGGGCGCCTACAGCTATGTTGTTTCGCTGGTGCTGGCCTATCCCCTGGGCGCGTGGGTCGACCGCTTCCACCCGCTCCGCTGCGTGATGCTGACGATCGGGGTTTATACGGTGGTGACGCTGCTGAGCGGATTCTTCATCTGCGACCAGAAGACGTTCGCGATCGCGATGGTGACCCAGTCGGTGGTGGCGGGGGTCTACTGGACGACCTCGTCGTCGCTGACGATGCGGCTGTTTCCGCGTTCCCAGTACGCGCAATATGGGATTGTCGGCGGATTCCTGGGCGGGATCGTCAACTTTTTCGCGGTGCCGCTGCTGGGGATCTACCTTGATGCTTCGGGGCATGCTTACGGACACACCTTCTTCATGGCCTCCGGACTCGGGGTGATCGCATTGATCCTGATGGCCTGGTATTTCCGGTACTTCAACGCCTACGGCGGCGTCAAAAACTATGTCGCACCGGAGTTCTGAAATGAAAAAACACCTCCTGGGCGGCATTCTCGCCGCGGGCGTGATCCTGGGCGCGGTCGCGGTGGAAAAAATCGATCCTGCCAAAATCGCCATCCGGCCTCCGGCGGAGTTCTTCGTCCGCGGCGGGCTGCCGAATTTCTACGGTAAGCTCAAGGGCGGTCAGCCGGTCAAAATCGCCTACTTCGGCGGCAGCATCACCGAGCAGAACGGCTGGCGTGTTCTCAGCCTCGATTATCTCCGCAAGCGTTTTCCGAAAGCGCAGATTTCTGAAATCCAGGCCGCGATCGGCGGCACCGGTTCGGGCCTCGGCGCGTTCCGGATCGGCAACGATGTGCTGCGGCACCGGCCGGATCTGGTCTTCGTCGAATTCGCGGTCAACGACAACGGCCGCAGTGCCCGCGACATTCTCCGCTCGATGGAGGGGATCGTCCGGCATCTCAGAACCGATTTGCCGGAGGCCGATATTTGTTTTGTCTACACCATTACCGCGAGCGACATCCCGAGAATTGTGGAAAAGAACCAGACCAAGCTCTCCACCTCGACCATGGAGGCGATCGCCGAGTACTACGACATCCCCTCGGTTTACCTGGCTTCGGGGGTGATCAGGCTTCTCAAGGAAGGCAAGCTGGTTATGAAAGCGCCGCAGTCGGAGATGGTCGCGGTTTCGGGCGACGCGCTCGACGCGGTCGCGGCGATTCCGCGCAACAAGGAGGGGCAGGTCATCTTCTCGGGCGACGGCGTCCACCCGTATCCCAATACCGGACACGTGCTGTATAACGAGGCGCTCAAACGCGCGCTTGAGACGATCGAGCAGGCCGGAGGCAAGCCGGGGAGCCGCCTGCCGCTGCCCGAGCCCAATGACCGCGATTGCTATGCCGACACCAGGGGAATTCCGCTCGATTCGGAATTCGTGCAGCTCTCGGGCGAGGTTGCAACTGTCAGTCTCGACACGCCGCAGGGGCGACCCTTCCGCAACCGCGCCGACAAGCTCTGGCGGCTCGCTCCGGGGGCCGAGCTCAAATTCAAATTCAAGGGCGGCAAGGTCGCGCTCTACAATCTTCTCGGTCCAAGCTGCGGCGCGGTCGATATCGCGCTCGACGGCAAACTGATCCGCAAGGAGTTCCGTTTCTTCGACGAATATTGCGGTTATCACCGGATCGCCAACGCCAACATCGCCGACGACCTCGATCCGGCTCAAGTTCATGAAGTCGTCATCAAAGTCACTGGAACTCCCTTCGACAAACGCGCGGCCCTGATGGAATCCCGGCGCGCCGGATTCGACCGGGCGCCGGGCGATTTTGCGCCGTTGGACGCCTATATCGCCGCGATCTTTATCGTCGGCGAACCGGTCAGATGAAAACTCATTTGACAAACGCGCTTTCGGTGTTATTGTAATGATATCAAAAAACTGGAAACGCCGTCGCGGTGACGGCGCCCGGGGGGAACCATTGGGAATAGGAGGTGCCATGATGAAAAAACTGTTGATTCTTGCTATGCTCGCCGGAGCGGTTATGTTGCCGCTGAGCGCCGCTGACGCCAAGGCCGATGCCAAAGCCGATGCCAAGGTCTGTGCCTGCCCGAAGGACTGCAAAGATTGCAAGAAAAATTGTCCCAAGGACGCCGACAAGAACGGCAAGTGCGCCTGCGACAAAAAGGTCTGCGACAAAAAAGCCGACAAGGCTTGCTACACGAAGGCCGATAAAAAAGCCGACTCCAAGAGCAAGTAAGCATCTGGAAACGGCCGGGGAATCACAAGTTCCCCGGCTGTTTTTTTTGAATGGAATACAAT
>JAVBUI010000254.1:0-3717 GCA_031555495.1 Victivallaceae bacterium
CTTATCATGGAGACACCCTGATCGGCATTGCCCGGCTGATCTCGGATGGCATAATCAGCGCGCAGCTGTGCGGAGTCGGCGTTCATCCGGATTACCGGAAGCGCGGCGTCGGACGGATGCTGGTCGACGCTTTACGCGACGAATGCATTCAACTTGATATCCAGCTGGAACTTTTTTGCGATCCGGAGTTATTCGGCTTTTACCGGCGCTGCGGATTCGAACCATTCCTGCCGGGGATGCGGCTGAAAAAGTGAAACATTACGTTTTCTCCAATATGAAGCGAAAGAAACTACCGCACAGGATCAGTTGAATGTTCGGTTACGGTCCGGTCGCCAGCCCGATGTATTCTTCGTCGCCCCGGCGGCCGTTGTACCAGAGCAGTCGGCGGCCCGACGCTTCATCATGGATGACCGAGGGTTTGTAACAGGCGTCCGCGTCCCATTCCCCCCGGCCGCCGCGCGTCACGACCGGGTTGCCCGGCAGCCGCCGCCAGCGGGTGACGCCGTCGGGGGAGGCGGCCGCGCAAATGCAGGCGTTGTCGAGATTCTCATAGCCGATGTAGAACATCAGGAAACCGTGTTCCTTTGACGGATACACCTCGCAGCCGCCGACCCGGTTGCATTCATGCGCGGCGTCGCCGTGGACGAAAATCGGATTGAGGGGGCTCTTGGCCCAGTGCATCCCATCCGGGCTTTCGGCATAACAGATGACGTTGGGCTCATAGGTTTCTCCGGCGGCGTACCACATGCGGAAGAGCCGCCGTTGTTCGTCCCAGAGCACGTAAGGATTCATCACCGATTCCTTTTCCCATGGATATTCGGGGATCATCACCGGCATCGCCTGAGCCCGGGTGTAATGAATGCCGTCGCGGGAGTACGCGAGGCCGATCCGGCTGCAGCCGCGGGCCTGGCCGGTGTACCATTGATAAAACCGGCCGTCCCTGCACACCACGCAGCTCCGGTTGATATCGTCTTCCCAGCCGGAATCGGGATCAGCCCGGAGGATTTCGGTGATGGCGCCCCAGTGAATGCCGTCGGTGCTCTCGACGAACGCCAGCGAACGCCGCGGACGCCACGAACAATACATGCGGTAGCCCCCCGCTTCCCGCCGGTGGACGTGAACGTCGAAGCAGGTCCCGGTCTCTTTGCCGCCGAAAACCGGATTCCCCGGGTATTTGACCCAGCCGCCGCCGTGTTGCTCTTGTTGCATCGCATTTCCTTTCTCAAGTTATTTTACTATAACGGCGTGGACAAAATTCCGCAAAGAGAATATATTACAGAAAAAGGAGACAAAAGCCGATGGACGCACAAAAAATCAGTTTCGTCGGGCAAACCCTGAACGGAGGACGGTTCATTTCGCGCGGCAGGGGCCGGCATCCGGAGCGGCGCATCGAGTCGGATGAGCTGATCTATGTGGTCAACGGACGGCTGGATATTTTTGAGCAGCAGCAGTCGTTCTCGCTGGCCGGCGGCGAATGGCTGATTCTGCGCCGGGGGCGGCGGCACGGGGGGCTCGCCGATTATCCGCAGGATTTGTCGTTCTACTGGCTGCATTTCATCGACGAAGCGGGGGCGCTCGACGCGCTGCCGCAGCACGGGCGCGCCACGCGGCCGGAGCGGTTGACCGCCTATTGCCAGAGCTTCCTGGCCGAACAGCAGGAGTCGGAACCGGACGCGGAGACGCAGCAATTGCTTTTTTCGCTGATTTTCCGCGAGTTGCAGCGTTCGGAGCAAGCCGCCGCGCCGGGGACGAATCCGACTCCGTTGGCCGCCGCCGCCGCCAAAGTGATCCGGCTGCGTTTTGCCGAACCGCTGACCACGGCGAGCCTCAGCCGCGAATTGCGCTGCAACGCCGAATACCTCGGGCGGCTTTATCAGCTGCAATACGGCGAAAGCATCGCCCGGACCGTCAACCGCCACCGGGTGGAGCACGCCGCCCGGCTGCTGACCGGCGAAAACGTCTCCATCAAGGAGATCATGCAGCAATGCGGCTTCAACGATCCGGCCTATTTCCGCCGCCAGTTCCGCCGCCGCTACGCCGTCTCGCCCGGCGAGTTCCGGCGGCTCTATACCTCGGGTTATCTGAATACCGAGTAAAAAAACTCAGTGCGCCATCAGCGCGAATACGCCCCGGCCGAGATCGAGTAGAAGGAACGATGTTATGGAACGATATCATCCCCGGCCTTTTTTTTGCAAGACCGGGCACAGGAGGGCGGTAACGCTTTCCCTGAAAATTTCAAATCCCGCCTTGTATGAGCGTTCATTCTATCGGAAGCTGCAACAGGCGGATTCGGGTATATTTCACTTATCTGTCTTTTCCATTTTCGAAGGGATGTGGTTTTCCAGAATTTCGAAAACGCTGCGCATTGTAACCGGTTTATAGAGGACGTCGTCGAAAACTTTTTCTTCATCTTTCAACTGGGTGTCCGCGGTGACGGCCACAACCGGAATGTTTGCTGACTCAGGGGTTGCTTTCATGATTCTGGCAAATTCTTCGCCGCTCATCTTCGGCATCCAGAGGTCTGTCATTACAAGGTCCGGCCTGGCGGTTTTCAAGATTTCCAGCGCATCTTCGCCGGACAGGCTTTCAAGCACACTTACGCCCATATTTTTGAGCATGTTGCGCAGAACTTTGATGTTTATCATTACGTCGTCTATGACCAGAACCGTTGCGTTGAATCTGAAATCTTCAGGATTTTCCTGTTTGGCTGAAGCGGGTTTATGGTATTCCGTGTTTTCCGCGCTCAGTGTTGAAATTGCCACATTCTCAAAACTGATTTTGAAAGTAGAGCCTATATTGGGCGTGCTTTCAACTTCAACTTTGCCGTCCATTTTTTCGAGCAGTCTCCGGACTATGGTCAGTCCCAAGCCCGTGCCTTCGCTGCCGCTGCGCGAGCGTATGCGTCCATTGTTGTCTTGCTCGAACGGGTTGAATATTTTTTTGATATTTTTGGGGTCAATGCCGACGCCTGTGTCCTTTACTGAAATCAAAAGAGTGCCCGTTTCAGCGTTTTTTGCTTCAAAAGAAATAGCAACATCTATGCCGCCTTCAATCGTGAACTTGATCGCGTTGCCGATGACGTTCATCAATATTTGTTTGAGGCGAAGCATATCCATCATCAGCACAGGGATATTGTCTTGAACATTCATCGCAAGATAGATGTTTTTGCGCTCGGCTGAAAACTTGAAGATGTGCAAAAACTCATCTGCAAGGGCTTTCATGCCAAGAGGGGTCTTAAATATTTCCAGTTGTTCCGCTTCCAGTTTCGAAAGGTCCAGGATATCGTTGATCAGGCTCAACAAGGTGTTGGCCGCAAAATTTATGTTCTTTAAATTGTGCATGCGTTCTTCATGACTGAGGTTCGGATTTTGAGTAAGCTCCGAGTAACCGATCACAGCGTTGAGGGGGGTGCGGAGTTCGTGGCTCATGGTCGCCAGGAAGTAGCTTTTGGCCTGCTCGGATTCTTTGGCGGCTTGCATGGCTTCGGTCAACTTCACGTTGAGAGTTTTCAAATTTTTGCGCTGTTTGGAGAGCATCAGCACAAGCACCACCGCAGTTCCCAAAAAGCCCATAAGCACAGCCGAAACAATCCTGTAATCCAATCGGTCCCAAAGATCTTGCCGAGGCGTGTAGAACGACGCTTCCTTGGGCAGGCTTGCAAAATTAAAGTGCTTATCCACAAACATTTTCCAATTCAGCTTCAGCCTTGCATTGGTA
>JAVBUI010000041.1:0-5383 GCA_031555495.1 Victivallaceae bacterium
TGGGAATCAAGTCGTAACGGCGTTTCAGCTTGACTTCGATATGCGAACAGGCGTTGTCGACATGTTTTTTAGTGCTGACGAGGACGTTGTACATGCCGATGACGACCATTGCCGCGATGACGACCACCGCCAGCGTAATTAACATTGCAATCATTTTTCAGTCTCCTTATTATTGGATATTGTATCAAAAACTGTCCGCTTCGCGCACCATGCCCCGGTACTTCGCGAAAATCGGAGCCTTGTCGAGAAAACCCGAAAACACATTGTCCGCGCCGCAGACCGGCAGCACCTTCAATCCCGTCCGGTCGAACGCCGCCATCGCACGGGCGAGGTCGTCATCGGGAGAAAGCACTTCGCCGGGGCTTTCCATCAGGTCGAAGGCCAGCAAATGTCCGTAAATTTCGGGGCGGAGCATCGCGTGGAGCACCTTTTCGAGGCGAATGACGCCCAGCAGCCGCTTCTCTTTGTCAAGCACCGGGTACACTTCGTACCTCGCCTCTTCGGCGACGCGGTTGACCTCGGCCAGCGTCATTTCCGGCGTCAGCGCGGCGAAGTCCTTGTCGACGCTCAAACGCACCGCCAGGCGGCGGAGCATCGATTCGTCGCGGTCGTTGCCGAGGAGCTTCGCTTCGGCAAGCGCTTTGCGGTAGATTGAATTGGGTTCGAAAAACCGGGCGACGAAATACGACACCGACGACACGATCATCAGCGGCACGAGAAGGATATATCCCCCCGTCACTTCGGCGATCAGGAAGACTCCGGTCAAAGGCGCGCGCATCACCGCGGTGAAGACTCCGCACATCCCCACCGCGACGAAGTTGCACTCCTGAAGCTCGATCAATCCGGTCATGTTGACCAGCCTCGCAAAGCCGAAGCCGGTGAACGCCCCGATGAACATCGAAGGCGCGAAAATCCCGCCGTCGCCGCCCGAGTCGACCGTCAGCACCGATGCGATGACCTTCAACAGCAGCACAGAAACCACTACAATGATCAACCCCGCGTTTCCTCCCGGCAGCCCGCCGAAGGGCGCGGCGGCGGCAAGCAGCGTTTCGGTCTCGCCGGTGAAAAGCTTCTCGATCGCCCAGTAACCCTGGCCGCGCATCACCGGGAACAACAGGAGGAGGACGCAGAGCATCGTCCCGCCGGCGAAGAGCCGCGTCCACGGGGTGCGGAAGCGCCGTTTCAACCGGTCGCCGGTGAAATAGGCGGCCCGGATCACGTAAATGCCGATGATCGCGGCCAGAATCGCGCAGAGGATGTAGTACGGCACCGCATTGGTCCGCCACGGGACTTTGATGGCGAGGAAGAGCTGGCTTTCGCCGATCATCAACCGCGACACCACCGAGGCGACTGCCGAGGACATTACCATCGGGACCAGGGCCGAGACGCTGAATTCGGGGAGCAGGACTTCGGCGGCGAAAAGCACCCCGGCGACCGGGCTGTCGAAGATCGCCGAAATCGCCGCCGCCGCTCCGCAGCCGACCAAGAGGCTTCGCCAGCGCCGGTTGGTGCGGAAAAACGCGCCTGAATTCGACCCGATCGCCGCGCCGGTGAGGACGCTCGGCGCTTCGAGCCCCGCCGAACCGCCGAAGCCGACCGAGAGGGCGCTTGAACAAATATGGCTGAAGGTTTCGCTGAGGGGGATATTGGTCCGTTTGCGGTTGAGGGCGAGGATCAGCGGGCTCAGACTTTTGGCGTAGCGCGGTCCGCCGAAGGCGCGCTGGAAGAGGAAGGAGGCGGTCAAGCCGATCAGCGGGAGTACGAAAAGCACTGCGAGCCATGCGAGCTGGTGATAATTCTGCGGCAATCCGCCGAGCCAGCGGCTGAATGATTCGAGGCGGGTGACGAAGGCGTGAAGGAGCGCGGCGGCAACAGCGGTGACGGCGCCGATCAGGATGGCGAGGATCATCAGAAAGTTCTTTTCTCCCCACTTCCGGTAGCAGAGCCGGGTCAGGCGCAAAACGCCGTGCCGTGATTTTCGCAGCAGAATGTGATTCATGGGTCTCCCTCTTACACGCGGTAATATACACCGCGCGCGGGGTTTCGCAACCGGACTACGCGGGAAAGTCCGGGATTTCCACACAGAGTGCAAGGTGGGAGCGGAGCGCATCAGCGCGGAGCGACGGGTCCAGGGCTCCTCGGCCCTGGCGGGATTCCAAAGGCGAGGAGCCTTTGGCGGAGTGTGAGGCGGAGCCTCGCCGTCGCCGGGCGAAGCCCCAGCTCACGAAGAGCGACGCAGTCGCGAGCTGAGCCCGGTCACAGCGGCGGCCGCCAGGCCGGAGCGACCGTTCTCCCCGGGACGTCATGGGTTTGGATTGCAGCGCTCCGACGCATGCGCGTCGTCGCTCAGGCCGGGCTCAGCGGCGGAACTGCGTTCCGCATTCTGAGCTGGGGGCTTCGCCCGGCGACCGCGAGGCTCCGCCTCACACTCCGCCAAAGGCTCCTCGCCTTTGGAATCCCGCCAGGGCCGAGGAGCCCTGGACCCGTCGCTCCGCGCCGGTGCGCTCCGCTCCCTCCTTGGCCTGCGGCACGCTTGACTTGCAAATCGCACTTCCGGCGGTATGGTATGGCATGAAACGAACTTTCACCATCTATCTCACGCTCTTCGCAGCATTGCTGGCCGTCAACGCCGGAATTCTTGCCAATCCGCCGTTCTGGGACGACATCATGGGGCTCCACTACCAGGCACTGCGCCTCAGCCGCAACGGCATGAGCTACGCCGACCTCGCCGCCACCGGCAATTTCTGGCAAGGCGGCGCCCTCGTTTACCGCTGGAATATCCTGCCGTTCCTGTACGCCCTGGGCTACCTCGCCTTCCCCCCCGAAACCGTCCGGATCATCGGCCACCTCTTCAATATCGCATGTCTCGCCGGAACCGCGGCGCTCTGCTGCCGGATTCTCCTCTCCTTCCGCGCGGGAACCCTCGCGGCCTGGCTCTGGAGCCTCGCACTGCTCGCCGAACCCCTGACGGCGGCCCAAAGCGCCTCGCTCGGACAGGAGCCGCCGCTCTGCTTCGCCGGGGCTCTGCTGGTCTGGGCCGTCGCGCGCAAACGCTATTGGGCGGCGCTCGCCGCCGTCGTATTGATCGGCGCAATCAAACTCGTCGCCGTCATCCCCGCGGCGGCTCTGCTTTGCTTTTTCCTCTACCGCGCCTTCGTCTCTCCAACGGAACGGCGGCGCTTTTTCACACTCGCCGGTTGCGCGCTGGGGCTTTTCGTCCTCGGCGCGGTGATGCTTTCGCTCGATTCCGACGGCGCCGAAGCAGGGGGCGCGGACGGCGGATTTTTGCATATTCTTTTCTATAAGGTAAAAGAACACTTCGTTCTCTATTTTCCGCTGCCGGCGGTATTGCTGACGGCGCTGGCGGCTTTGACGGTCAGCCATCTTGTCAAACGCCTCGGAAGGCGGGCATGGCCGGGAGAGGTCGATCGCTTCAAATTGTTTTTGCTGCTGCTCCTCGGCGGCTTCTGGGCGAGTTACTTTCTCTATTCGGTGCCGCTGCCCCGCTACGCCGCATTTGCGGTCGCGCCGCTCTACCTGGCGCTGGCGCTTTCGCTGCCGCGCCGCCTGACGGCGACGGCGGGCGGGCTGCTGCTGGCGGCCGGGTTGGTCCTCTGCGACGGCTCGCTCTACCGGAAACTCCCGCCGCCGCGCCGCTATTCGGGCGAATACCTCGAGCGGAGCCGCGAGTTCCTGAAACAGCTCGAATTCGACCGCCGGGCCTGTGCCGAAGCCGTCGCCGGAGCCGCCGGTCTGCCGCTGGTGACCACGTGGCCCTACACCCACATGCTCGCCGATCCGGCGTACGGTTACGTCGACCGGACGTATCCCGAACTCTATTGCGCGGGCATTTTGCCCGTGGCTTATCCGAAAGTTGCAAAATATCCTGAAAAAAGGTTGGCGAAAACCAAAGACGCGATATATATTTTCGTATGCAATAGTTTCGAGTTTTTCCGCGACTTCGGCGTTCCCCTGGCGCCCCGCAGGGGGGACCGGGTCGTTTTCGCCGGAAAAGACCTCGAAGCTCCGTTCGTCGTTTACCGGAGAAGTGAATAGTGTGAAGAGCACCGCAAATTTGATCATGTCCGGAGAAAGCAACCGCGGATTGGTCCGCGAACGCAACGAGGACAGTTTTTTCTACTCACTCGATGAGGACGGGAACGCCGCCATCGCCGTGGTCGCCGACGGCATTGGGGGGCACCGCGACGGCGATATTGCAAGTTTCGTCTGCTGCAGTGAACTCCTGGTCGCCTGGCGCGGGCGTTCGATCAAAGAGATGACCGTGGAAGGCGCGCGCGATTTTCTCTGCGAGGTGATTCAGCGGATCAATATTTCACTTTTCATCTGCAACCGCCGCGACCGCAATACGCAGCCGATGGGCAGCACCGTGGTCGCAGCGATTTTTCTGCCGGACCGGGTGGTTTGCGCCCATGCCGGCGACAGTCGGCTCTATGTCAGCGACGGCGTCGGCGGGCGGCTGTTGACCGATGACCACACCCTTTTGTCGCAAATGCAGCGCAACCATGCGCCGATTACGCACGATCCTCTGCTGCTCAACAACGTCATTTCCCGGGCGGTCGGGCCGCGATTGTCGCTGGATCTCGAGGTCAATGTTTTCGAGCGCCGCCCCGAGGCCCGCTACATGCTCTGTTCCGACGGCCTTTCCCGTTACGCCGAGCCGGAAAAAATCGAAACCATGCTTCGCGACGCCGAAACCCCGCGCACGGCGGTCGACGCGATGATGCGGACCGCGCTGATCGGAGGCGGGCGCGACAATATCACCATCGTTTGCGCCTTCCCGGGCGGGGAAAGGGGGTAAAAATGCTTGAGAGATTTTTGTTCGCTGCCGCCGTTCTGCTGGCCGTGTCGCCGGTGGATGCCGGAACCCTGGTTTACCGCACCCGCAACAACGAAGAGAAAGTGGTCTCGCAGGTGACGATCCAGAGCATCGATTCGAAGCTGGTGACGATCAAAATCAGCGGCGGCACCGAAACCATTCCGCTGTCGAGCCTGGTCAAATATTATAACACCGACATTCGCGCCGGCGGGGAATTCGAGGACAGTTCCGCCGAATATTCGATCCGTTTCGGCACCGAGAAGTGTCCGTCCACCGGCTACGAAACCACCAAGGGGCGGAAGACTTCGAGCGTTTTCACCATCAGCTACGATACGACGCGGAAGCCGGGCGAAAATCAGCACGCGGGCCTCCGTGAACCTTATTTGTATTTGTTCGTGCTTACCAGCGGGACCAGTGGGGAGCGCGGTTTCTACTGTTTCTCCTCTTCAACCAAAGGGAAGGTCTCGATGCGCGACACCTACGACGAAGCGAAGATGATCGAGAAGGTGATCTCGCTCGACCGTCCCTTGCATCATGACGCCGACC
>JAVBUI010000072.1:0-3938 GCA_031555495.1 Victivallaceae bacterium
CGAATTCCGCCAGCGCGGGATCGACCGCGAAGTAATCGAGCGAAGCAAAGGGACTGCCGTAGCGCCCCATCCGCCCGTAGCTCACCGGCGTCGGGTGGATCGGCAGCAGCTGGAGAATGCGGCAGCCGAGGTTTTCAAAAATATGGTCGAGCCGCCGCACCAGCTGCCGGAAGGTGCCGGAGGGCGGGATGACCACGTAATCAGCCTTGTCGAGCAATTCGACCGCCGCTTTTTCACCGGCGGCGGGAGGCGCTTCACTGCGGAACTGGCGGACAAAGGCGCAGTAGATCGTATTGCAGCCGACGTTGGCGGCGGTTTCGACCTTGATCCTGAGATTGCCGCCGGCGGGCCAGTGAATTTTCTCGTGCCCATCCTCGCGAAAAAAACACTTGGCTTCAAAAACACCGACTTCGATCAACGACACTGTAAGCTCAAACACGCCATGCGGGAGCTTCTTCATTTCGAGGTCGCGCCACGAGAGCCCGTCCAGGAATTCTCCCGCCTCGGTATGGCGGATCACCTCGCGCCGCCGCACCGCGGCGCGGCCGATGTTGGTGCGGACGAAACCGCACCCCGCCGCCGTCCCCGGCACTTCAAGCCGGAAGGTCACCGTGTCGCCGACCTGAAAAACGGTCCGCTCCGGAGTCTGAAACTGTTTCACTCGAGACCCCCTTCCCGCCCCCTCAGGCCTTTGAGATTGTCACTTTGCAGACAATATCATTGACGTCGATCGCGGCTTCCCCGCTCAAATCGGCTGCTCCGAATTCGACGGCGAGAACCTCTTCGGCGATATAGGCGGCGTATTCGGTTACCGCGCGGCGCATCGCCTCGGGGACCTGATAACGCACCTTGATCCGGTCGGTGACTTCGAAATCTTCGACTTTGCGCATATTCTGGATTTTGCTCACCAGTTCGCGGGCGAAGCCCTCGTCGACGAGGTCGTCGGTCAGCGCGGTTTCGAGCGCGACCGTCACGCCGTCGCCGGTCGCGACCGCCATGTTTTCGCGCTCTTCGCGCTGAATCAGGAGGTCGCCCTCGCCGATTTCAGCACTTGAACCGTCGGAAAGGCGGATCGTCCGGGGCGAGCCCTTGAGGATCGCGCCGACTTCGGCGGAGTCAAAGGCGGCGATCAAAGCCGCCGCTTCCTTCATATTCTTGCCGAGCCGCCCGCCCAGGACCTTGAAATTGGCCTTGGCGCTGCGGCGGACCAATGCGTCTTCGTCTCCGCTCAATTCAAGCGTTTTGACGTTGAGTTCGTCACGAATAATCCAGCCCGCTTCGGCCAGGAGCTCCGCCGCTTCGGCGTCGGGCGCGACCACGATCACGCGGGCCAGGGGCTGCCGGACCTTGAGATTGTGCTGCTTGCGGAGAAAACGCCCCTGCGAAACAACGTTCATCGCGAGCTCCATCTGGCGCTCAAGGGCCAGGTCCCGCACGCTCTCGGGCGACGGAAAATCGCACAAATGTACCGACTCCGGCATATCATCCTGCCGCAGCACCCGGTAGATCTTCTCGGTGGCGAAGGGGATGAACGGAGCCGCGGTTTTGGCGAAAGTCACAAGCACATAATAGAGCGTGGCATAAGCTTCCATCTTGTCCCCGTCGTCCCGGCTCTTCCAGAAGCGGCGGCGGCTCAAGCGGATATACCAATTGGTCAGGTCGTCGACGAACTTCGAAAAGCGGTTGGCGGCCTTCTGTAGATTGTAATTGTCGAGCTCCTCGCGGACCTCGCCTACCATCTGGGCGAGCGACGAGAGAATCCAGCGGTCGAGCGGATTGGCGAGCCGTTCCGGCGCTTTGTCGTCGAGCGGCGTGAAACCGTCGACGTTGGCGTAGGTGACGAAGAAGCTCAAGGCGTTCCACATCGGGATCATCACGTTGCGGAGGATTTCCCGGACGCCGTTCTCGGAGAACTTCAAATCCTCTCCACGGACCACCTGCGATCCCAGCATGAAAAGCCGGACCGCGTCGGCCCCGTAGGCATTGACCACCTCCATCGGGTCGGGATAATTCTTCTTGCGCTTGGACATCTTCTGCCCGTCCTCGGCCAGTACCAGCCCATTGACGACGACGTTCTTGAAGGGCTCGCAGTCGAAGAGCGCCGCCCCCAGCACCACCAAGGTATAAAACCAGCCGCGGGTCTGGTCGAGTCCCTCGGCGATGAAGTCTGCGGGGAAGGTCGATTCAAAAAGCTCTTTGTTTTCAAAGGGATAGTGCCGCTGGGCGTAAGGCATCGAGCCCGATTCAAACCAGCAGTCGAGCACCTCCGGGACGCGCTTCAGCGGCGATTTCCCGGTCGGCGACGGGATTTCCATCGCGTCGACGAAGTGCTTGTGAAGGTCCGGAACTTCGCGCCCGGTCAGCTTCTCCAGCTCGGCGGCGCTGCCGACGCAGAGGATTTCGCCCTCGTCGTTGCGCCAGACCGGCAGCGGGGTGCCCCAGTAGCGGTTGCGGCCGATATTCCAATCGCGGGCGTTTTCGAGCCATTTGCCGAAGCGGCCGTCCTTGATGTGCGCGGGCGTCCAGTTGATCTTCTGGTTGGCGGCGATCATTTTTTCCTTGATTTCGTCGATCCGGACGAACCAGGTCGGGAAGGCGCGGTAGATCAGCGCGCTGTCGCAGCGCCAGCAATGCGGATAGTTGTGCTTGATCTGGCCGCGATGGACCAATTTCCCCTCGGTTTTGAGGTGATTGATGATCTCTTTGTCGCAATCCTTGACGAAACGCCCTTCGTAATCGGAGACTTCCGCGGTGAATCGGCACTCCTTGTCGATCGGGCAGACTTCGGCGATGTTGTAAAGCTTGCAGACCGCGTTGTCGTCCTCGCCGAAGCCCGGCGCGGTGTGGACGATCCCGGTGCCGTCCCCGGTACTGACGAAGTCGCCGAGGAGCATCCGGACAGCGCCGCCGGCGGCGCGGTCGGCGAAGTAGCCGAAGAGCGGCTCATAGCGGCGGTTTTCGAGCTCGCGCCCCTTCCCGCGCCAGACGATCTCCGGCGCTTCCGGGTAATAGCCCGCCACCCGCTCGGCGGCGAGGATGTAGCAGACGTCGCCGTCCTTTACCTTGACGTACTCAATCTCCGGCCCGGCGACCAATCCGAGGTTGGACGGCAGCGTCCACGGCGTGGTGGTCCAGGCGAGGAAATAAGTGTCGTCTTCGTCCAGCAGCTTGAAACGGACCGTGATCGCCGGATCGGTCACTTCAGCGTAACCCTGATTGGCTTCGAAGTTCGAGAGCGGCGTGGCGCAGCGCGGACAATAGGGCAGGATTTTGTAGCCCTCGTAGATCAGATTGCGGTCCCAGAGGGTCTTGAAAACCCACCAGATCGACTCCATGAAGTCGCGGTCCATCGTCCGGTAACCGTTGCGGAAGTCGACCCACCGGCCCATCCGGGTGACGATTTCCTCCCATTCGCGGGTGTAACGCAGCACGATCGAGCGGCAGTTTTCGTTGAACTTACCGATCCCGTAGGCCTCGATGTCGCGGCGGCTCTCGAGCTTGAGTTCTTTTTCCATTTCATTCTCGACCGGGAGCCCGTGGCAGTCCCAGCCGAAGGTGCGGCGGACGTGGTCGCCGCGCATGGTCCGGTAGCGCGGAATGACGTCCTTGATCGTCCCCGCGAGCAAATGCCCGTAATGCGGCAGACCGGTGGCGAAGGGCGGGCCATCGTAAAAAACGTATTCGCGGCCGCCCTTGCGGTTTTCGAGAGATTTTTCAAAAGCGCGGCTTTCGCGCCAGAATTCGAGCACCGCCTTTTCCATGGCGGCGAAATCAACCTGGTTCCCAACTGCTTCAAACATGAATCGATAACCTTATTGCTGGACTTCCACGCTGGAAGCCCCGATGACATTCTGATATTTGACGCGAACGGTCTTGCCGGTCGCACTTACGACACACATCATGAAATCCGACTGCATCGAACGGACGGCGCTGATAAT
>JAVBUI010000269.1:0-10746 GCA_031555495.1 Victivallaceae bacterium
TAGAGGTCGGTCAGGTCGCCGAAGCCGACCCAGTCGCCATAGCCGGAAATGGAGCCGTCGCCCGCCACCGTGAGGTTGTGCACGTCGGTCGGGTCGTTGGCGACCAGCTCGTTGACCAGCGCCACCGTATCGTCGGTGTTGTTGGTCGGGAACGCGGTCCCTTCAACATCGATATGATAGTTGGTGCTGGTGGCTCCGGTACGGTCGATCTTGACGTAGTAGGTACCGGCGGCAAGCAATTTATCGGTCAGCTTGTTGTTGGTGATCGTCACGCCGGAAACGCTGCGGTAAACCTGGGCCGTGGTCGACCAGCCGACTTGGGTGGTGATCCCGGTGCCGGCGGCGTTGACGAGGTAAAGCGTCATGACCGCGTTGTTGTCCAGTCCGTCGATCGTAAGCGAATACTGGCCGGCCTTGTCGATCACCAGCTTGTAGTAGTCGGTGATGTCGCCGAAGCCGACCCAGTCGGTGGTTTCGCCGGAGCGATCAGAGTTGTCCTTCACCAACACGATTTCGCTGGTGTTGGCCGGGTTGTTCCAGGTGTCGTCGTTGTTGTTGACGTTGTAAACACTGTTGACCGTCGAGTTGAAAGTGTATTCAACCGAAGCGCCGGTGTTGGTGATTGCGATTCTGTAATTGCCCGCCATCAGGTCGATCGCCTGGCCGGCACGGTAGGTGACGACCAGATTGTTGGCCATATTGACCAGCGTGATGCCGACGGTCGACGCGGTGCTGGTGATTGAGAACGTGTAGTTCCCGGTTTCGCTCAGCGCAAGCATGAAGTAGTCGGCCGGGTCCTTGGTCCCGCCGACGCGTTCGTTGACCGACTGCCCCAGCGTGATCGACTTGGCGTCGCCGGCGACGTTGGTGGTGTCGGGAGCGATGAAAATCGAGCCCGCGCCGTCGTTCCAGACCGAAGCGTTGCCGTTGTGGTCGATCGCCCGGATCTGCCAGTAATAGGTTTCGCCGTCCTTGAGACCGTTGGATGCGATCACATATTGCGAAAGACTGCCGTCGACCGTCACGGTGATGGTATCGGCCGGATTGTAGGCCGAGGTATTCGAGTAACGGATTTCGTACTTCTCAAGGCCGCTGCCCGGCGCCGGATCGTCCGGATTGGCCGGCGTCCAGCTCAAAGTGACCTCACGGGTCGCCTGGTCGACCGCGGAAACCCGCGTGCTCGGAATGTACGGCGCGATGTAGTCCACCGTGCCGCTGGCTTCCGTCGCCGAGCTCTTGTTGCCCGAACCGTCGACCGCCTGTACGCTCCAGTGGATCTCTCCGGCAGGCAGGGCAAGTTCCTTGCTGGTGCCGCTGACAGTGACCGACTGGATATCGCTCTTGTCCGGCGCGGTCCAATAGCTCAGGATGTAGGAGACGCTGCGGCTGTTGTCGGTTGAAGCGGCCCATTCGAAGCGGGTCATCTGCTGATTGGCCACCCGGGTCATCGCCAGATTGGCCGGATCGGTCGGCGGAGTGACGTCGGGAGCGGTGAACTTGTCGGATCCGGAGCTGAAACCGCTCTTGTTGCCCGCATTGTCGACCGCCTGGACACGCCAGAAATAAGTCGTCAAATCGGAGAACGCGGACAGGTCCGAACCGGTAATCGTCAGCGTGACGCGGCCATTTGCGATCACCATATTGGTCGAATCGACCGTGATCGAGTGCAGAGTGGCGCCCGGCGTGAAGAGGTAGTTGGTGGAGTACTGGAGAATGTAATTCGTGTTCAGGCCCCGTGCGGCGTCGCCTTCGTCGGTCGCGACGTTCCAGCTGAAGACGACCGAGCCGTTGGGCCCGGAAGTAACCGTACTGGAAAGCCCGAAGTTGTTGGTCGGCGCGGTGGCGTCGCAGATGATCGAAGCTTCGTCGCTCCAATCGCCGAGGTTCCCGGCCGCGTCGATCGCACGCACCCTGAAGGTATATTCCGAACCTTCGGCCACGCCGGTCAGCGTAAAGGAGGCGGAATTGCTCGTCTTGTTGGTCCAATCGAGCTCGCCGCTGACTTTGTAAGCGATTTCATAGCTCACCGCAGCGGGCTTGTTGTCGGTCGCGGGGGTCCAGGTGACGGAGAAACTGCGCTGTCCGGCGACCTGGGCGACGGTGATCGTCTCCGGTCCTTCCGGCGGCGTGTCGTCGAAGAGGTCGACGGTGAATTCACCGGAGACCCAGTTGCTCTCATTGCTGTAGCTCGCCCCGACCGGGTGGTCAAAGGCCTTGATGCGCCAGTGGAAGGCGCTGCCGTCGGCGAAGCTGTAGCCGGAACCGGCAAGCAGCTGGAGGAAGGCGTCTTCGCTGATGGTGTAGGTCATGGTCTGCCCGACCGCCACGCCGGCCACATTGGCGGCAGCCTCGTAGAAGTCGCTGTCGAAGTCGCCGGTAACCGAAATCTGGATGGTATAGCTGAGCGTGGAAGCGTCAATCGACGGAGTCCAGGTGAACTCGATGCCGTCGGCGCCGTTCTCGGTGGTCCCGGTGACGTTGACGCCGATCGCAACCGGGTCGGTCGGAGAAGTCATGTCGATGATGAAGGTCTTGCCCTCGGTCCATTCGCTGACGTTGCCGACATAATCGACCGCCTGGACACGCCAGTAGTAGCACTGGTTGTTCAGCGTTTCGCCGAGGCCGGGAATCGTGACCTTGCCGTCAGGCGAAAGCTGAGCGGCGGAACCGGAAACGACGACTTCGACGGCGTCGCTCCAGTCTTCGGCAAGACCGTACTGGATGATGTAGCGCTGGACGCCGCTCTGGGCGTCGTTGGAAACGCTCCACAAGAGTTCCATATCAATCTTGGACGAATCTTCCGTGTTGACGACGGCGTTGACGTCGAGCTTCGACGGAGCGGTCGGAGCGGTTTTGTCGCCGGCCCAAACCAGAACCGGGTCCTGATAATAGCTCCATTCACTCTCGATCGGCACGTTTTCAATGTTGCCGCCGAGGTCGTTGGCGACGGCCTTGACGCGCCAGTGCAGGTTGGTGAAGTTGCCGAGCCCGGTCAGGAAAAGTTCGCTGGCGGAAATCACGCGGGTCTGGATGGAGCCGCCATTGGCGACCCAGCTGTCCCAGCCGTCCTGATCCGCCGAGAGGTAATAATCGACTTTCTCGGTGCTGGTGAAATACTCGACCACGTAATAACCGATTCCGGTCTCGGCGCTGGAGTCCGCCCAGTCGAGGAGAACGGTGGAGTTGCTGTAACGGCCTTCGGCGCCGTTGGGGTCGCGGGCGGTCATCGAAGTAACGTCGATCGATTCCGGCGTGCTGTAAATAACCTGATCCACGACCGTGAAGTTTGCGGAGCTGTCCCCGGTGATATCTGCCATCGAGTCGGTGCTCCAGCTCGAAAGCGTACCGTCGCTGTAGAATGCCCGGACGCGCCAGTAATAGGTGCCGCCGGACAATCCTTCGACGTGAAGCCCGGTCGGCGCAAAGCCGTCGCTGTCGCCGTAAATGTAGTAGGCCTGGGCGCGCCCGAAGTCGCTGCTGACCGAAATCTCGACTACATAATGGGAAACCTGCTTGCCGGCCCATGCCACATTGGCGATCGGACTGTCGGGATCGACCGGATCGGCCGGATCGAAGGCGACGCTCATGTCCTGCCACATAAAAGTGGCGCTGTTGACCACAACGGTCGGATCGGCGACGCCGGGCCCGACCGAAACCGCGGGAGACGCATCGGTAAGCTCGGCGACGATGGACGTGCCGTCCTTCACATAAACCTTCATGCTGAGGTTTTCGGTGCCGTTGATGCGGATTACCTCGCCGCTCCCCTCGAGGCCGATCCGGAATACGGTGGTCTGCCCGTTGTAGAGAATCGAGATTTCACGTCCGATCCATTTGGACGAAATACCGTTGCTGTCGTAAAGCAGATTGTAGATGCCGCTTTCCGCCTGGTTCACGTCCAGAGTGAAGGTGGTCACGCTGCATTCCGCCGTGCCGAAGTCCGTGGAGGTCGAGAGAATCGGCGTGCTGTTGGCGACGCCGACCAGGTTGAAGGTCAAATTGAGCGTTCCGCCGGTGGCCAGCACTCGGCCGGTCACTGCGGCGCGGGAATCGATGGTGACGTAATTTGAGCCGGTGGCAAGGTCGATATCACCGATAACAGTAGCTCCGGCGCTGATTGTAACCTGATCGTCGATCGGAATCGTGATCAACTCAATCGAGTTGCCCCTACCCTGGTCTCCCGCTACCTTGGACCAGATATCACCGACGAAAATGGCGTAAGCCGGACCGAAGCTGGAGCTTAC
Organism: Victivallaceae bacterium; assembly: GCA_031555495.1. Classification (GTDB taxonomy): domain Bacteria; phylum Verrucomicrobiota; class Lentisphaeria; order Victivallales; family Victivallaceae; genus JAVBUI01. Next base: position 4,242 of record JAVBUI010000269.1, read on the forward strand.
ATTGATACTCCCCGAGACCGCAATATTGACGGATCCGATACCGCCGGCAGAGGAAACACCCCGCAGGATACCGACCGCGACACCAGCCTCGGCATGAACATTAATGTTACCGGAAATCGTCATCGCGACATCTTCCGCCCCGCCATTGATCGCCTGGGCAACGTAAATCCCGACCGTCTGCATCTGCAAATTCGTGTTGCTCTGCACGGTAGTGCTCAGGTCTTCCGAGGTGACGGTAATCGTGCCGGAAAAATTCGAGCACAGCAGCGAATCCGCCTTGATGCCGTAAATGCCGAGCGAATTGTTGTAGCTCGATTTCACCCAGTTGAACGTGCCGCTCCCCCGAACCCCCATTGCGCCGTGAACAGTGATGTTCGCGGAAATCCCAGCCGCCGCCTTGATGGTCTTGCCCAGAATACCGGCAACAACCACACTGTTGTTCTCAATGATCCCCCCCGCCACCTTCGTGGAACCGGAGGTGCTCACGGTAAAAAGGTAGGTGCCGGAAACATCGATCGTGGAGGAAATCTTGCCGGCAACCGTAAGATTGTCGACTTTGATCCCCGCCACCGTAACCTTGTTGTTCGACAAGGTGGCGCTGGCTCCGACCTTGTCGGTGCTGCCGGCCGGCGTGTTTGCCCCGGCGACAATCTTGAACGTGGTCTCTCCATATGCGGTAAAAACTCCGCCAAGGTCTTCGGCGACATTCATCGAAGTCGCGGAAAGGGCCGCGATGTCGATCTTCCAGCCGGAGGCCGATCCGGTGGCGTTTTTCCCTTGCAGAGTAATGTCTACATTCAAAGCCCGGCCGTCGGCGAAAAAGTTGCCATCGACTCCGCGCCCGACGTCCACAGTGCCGGATTTCACAGCGTAAATTGCGACCGTGCCATTGTCGGCGCTGCCTTTGACGTCATTGAGCGGCGGATTTAGCGGATTTTTCGAATCACTCGCACCCAGTTTAACCAACCCGAGTCTAATCGCTTCGGTAGCAATAGGCGCATAAACCGGTACCGGAACGCCATCTACTATATCGTACCTTTCGATAATGCTCTTATCAACGACCGGCTTCAGATACGCAGCGGAGATACTGCCGCTCCAGACGCTCCCGATGGAGATGCTCTGCGCCTCGATACCGAGAGCGGAAACACCAAAGGAGTCGGCCGAAACAGTGTCGCCGGGCATGGCTTCTTTGTTCTGAATGTAGTCGCTCAATCGTCCAAGCGCTGTAATGGAGGTAATGGCGCTGATCGAACCGTCGAAAAGTCCGGCGATAAACAAAGCGCCATCGGTGACCTTCAGGCCGATTGCAACTGCCTTGGAATCATTGGCGGAAAGGGCCACGGCCCCCCTGTTGAGAGAATAAGTTTCCACCGTAATCAAACCGGTGAAATTCGATGCGATGGTCAAATCCTTGCCAACGGAAACACCGTAAGCCTGAGCATTGCCGCCGGTCGATGCATCGACATAGGAACCGTCGGAATAATAACCGTCATTGACGGCGCTCATGTAGCCGTCGAGATGACCGCTCAAATTGCCGGCGAACGTCAGCGATTCGTCGGCAAGAATCGCGGCGACTCCGCTCTTGGTGGCTGTCGGATAATTCGAACTTGTGTAATAGTCCTGATAGGAACCGATTCTGATATCGGAGTCACTCCGAATCCCCGGCCCCGGCGTGAACTCGGATCCGCCTTGGGCTGCGAAGTTGATCGTGGCGTTGTTGCCGCTGAAATATACACCGCCGGCGACGGCCGCCTGAGAAGAATGACTCTCGGTCGAAATGGTAAAACCGGTACGGGTTCCGCACAAGGTCAAAGTGCGCGAATTCCCCACCAGCTCCAAACCGTGAGTAATCCCTACCCCCCCGGCGGAAATCAGGCCGTTGTCTCCAAAATAATTGGAGTCACCGTTCAGAATTACAACGTCGTCCTCAATCGTGGTCGATCCGAGTCCATAAGTCAAATAAAACATACCGCACCTCGCTGTGGTTAATTATTTCGTTATCAAACAAAAAGACATAACGGGAACCCGGCCGACCGGGCTCTCGTTATGTTTCTTTGAGTTATATCCGATGGTTTTGCTCATCTTCACCTCATAGCCGGAGCCGGGTCGACAATGACGCTCCCGCCGTCCGGCAACGGCGGAGAACCGGGGATGGCCGATGGGCACGCGTTTCCACGCGCGAAAGACGCGGACGCGCGACGGGCTCGTCGAGCGTGATGAAAAGCCCGCACGAAACCGGAATCCTGAGCGAAAACGAAAAACCGCTGCAAGCGCCGTAAGACGGCGAAGGCGCGTGGAATACAAACACGCTCCGCCGGAGTTCGTCCACGGACACGACCGACGTCTCAGGCGCGCAGCGGATGCTCCAGACGGGGGCATCGGTATTCAATTTTCCGGCAATCGACCAGCTCAACTTCATCTGTCATCCTTGTTAATTGAAAACCAAAATCTACTGAATAAATATTGGCTTCTGTACATATTATAAAGGAAAAAAATATAAAGTCAACTGTTTTTCCGAAATTTTCGATATTATTTTCGCTTCACGCCCGCAGGACACGAGGGAAGGAAGAGACGATGCGCTGCAACACCTTCACCGGATACGGCTTGCAATGCGCTTTTCGGCCGGAACAAAAAGCCGACGGCCGTTGCGGCCGTCGGTAGACGCGTAACCGGCGGACTATTTGAGCAGCGTAACCTTGCGGTCCGAAGTGACCGCGGCGACGGAGCCGTTGGAAACCACGTTCATCCGGCGAAGCGAGGCCGGGTTGTAGCCCACCGCCGCCTTGCCCTTGACGCCATCGGCTCCGACCTTGTAGGCAAAGCCGTCGAGGCAGGCCGTCCAGAGGCCGCCGTCAACCGCGCCCAGTCCGGAAACCGGGCCGGGAAGCGTCACAAAGGCTTTGCGCGAAAAGTCCGGCGCGACGAAGGAGACCAGCCCGCTCCAGGTGGAGACGGCGACGCCGTCGGCGGTTCTGACCATGCCGGTCGGCTGGCCGCCGATATTGAGGACTTTGCCGTCGAGGGGGTTCTCAAGGCCGTCGATGTACAAAAAGCCGTCGTAACGGGCCGAAACGACTTCATTTTTGCCGTCGCCGTTGAGGTCGGTGATCACGCTGCAGGCGTCCCACGGCGAAGTTGTCTTGCGGCGGATCTGTTTCCCGTCGGGGGTGATCAGGTCGTGATAATAATATTCGTTGCCGGTGAAAATTTCATCCCGCCCGTCGCCGTTAAGGTCGCCCGCCGAGCCGCCGGTCGCGCCGTGGGTGCACTGATAGCGCCAGCGCTCCTTTCCATTCAGGTCAAAGGCGAAATAATGCTGGGCTTCGGCCCCGACGATCACCGAGGGAGCCTTGCCCTTGCCGTCGAGCCAGGCCGGAAAAATCAGCGTCGCGTCGCCGTAACGGCGGGCGAAGGCCGGAATCGTCGCTTTCCAACGCTCTCCTCCGGACGCGTCCAGGCAATAAATTTCACCGTCGTTGACTTCGAGGATCGAATTGATCCGTTTGGCACGAACTCCAATGACATAGAGCATCGAACCGTCGGCCGCGATGGGGGCGATGGCTGAAATTTCGCGCTCGAATTTGCGTTCGAAAAGGAGCTTGCCGTCCAGCGAGTACAAGCGGAAGGTGCCGTCGGAAAGCCCGAGCGCCAGAGTATCGGCGGTCAGTGCCTCGGCCGAAACCGGCGCGGGCTGGGTCAGCGCCAGCACCGGGGCGGCTTCGGGCACGTCGATGCTGCGCGGAGCAAGGCTCTTCGCCTCCCCGGCCTTGGCGGAGGCCGCATTGAGCGCTTTTGCGACGGCGGCGGCGTCAAGCCCGGCGGCGGCGAAATTCAAAGCGACGTCGCCGATGAATTTTTTGCCGAGCACTTCAAGTTTGCGGGCGTTGCGCGCCAGGAGCCCTCGCGGCGTCACCAGACAGAAGTCGGCGTCGACCGCAAACCCCGGCGCGCTCCAGCTGCCGACGGCGGCCAGAGAGACCGCGCCGTCGCCCGATACCATCGCCGCATTGGGAGCGAGCATCGAGAGCTTGACCGGCGAGGCGGAACCCTTCGCGCTCGAGAAGGGCTCGATGTAGTCGAAAAAGAATGTTTTTTCGCCCTTCGCGAGCTTGATTTCGCGCCGGGTCAGCAGCGTCCGCACCACCTGGTCGGAATAACGGTAGCCCGCCAGCACCGTCACCGGACGGCCATGGCAGCGTTCCATTTCCGAATAAACAAAGTTCGAAGCGTTGTCCCCGGTCCGGATGGTGAGGCTGTCTGGCACTTTTCCTTCCGGATCGGCTTTCTGGGAAACGACCACCCCCTGTTGATCCTCGGAGACCTTGCCGGTCGAGCGGAACTGGCTCTGAAGGAGATAATCCCCGGCCTTGCCGGCGGTCATTTCATCGACCACCCAGAAACCGTTTTCCCCTTCCCAGCCGATGTGGCGCAGGAGGTCGATGCCGTTGTCGTCGGCGAGCAGCAGCGAGAGCGTGGCCGCTTTGCGGTCGGGGCTCACGAGCGAACCCGCGAGCTGGGCGGCACTGCTCTGGTTGAAGACGTTGCGGCGGCGGTCCTGGATGGAGCCATCGCGGACGACGCTGACGATGTTGTGATTTTCAGCATGGCGCTTGATGTAGTCGCCTTCAAAAATCCAGAGCCGGTTGCCCCGGATATATTGCGAAATCCCGGTCGGGTCGTCGTGGCCGTGCGGCGCGCCCGCCTGCCCATTGACAGCGAGGAAATCGGCGTTGTCGCCGAATGAACTCCGGAAAATCGCTTTGCTGACCACCGGTTTGGCGAAGTCAGGATAATTGCAGAGCCGCTGGCGCGTTTTGTCGAGTTCGAAAATATTGAGCCCGATCAGCGGCGAAGACTGAGATGGCGGCGGCAGATCGGTCCGCAGATTCATTTCCTCGATCGCCTTCTGGTAAAATTCGACCCCGGAGCGGCTGCCGATCAGCACCAGTAAAAATTCCGCTTCTTCGTCGCCGAGGATGTCGACCGCTTCCTTGAGCACGGTGTAACCCGACGCCATCCCGATCGGATTGGCGTCGCCGTAACCGGGGGTGTAGCCGAGGTGGTTGAAAATGCCCTTGGTGTATTGAACATAATTGCGATAAACCGGCCGCTTGAAAAACGCCAGGTCGTAATTGCCGCTCGAAAGCGCGTAGTCAGTGAAAATCCGGTAGACCAGAAACTGGTAACCGCCCGCGTCTTCGGGCGAAATCGGCTGGTTTTCGGTCCCGGCGAAAACGTGTTTCGCCACTGCCTGCCAGTATTTGGCGGGCGCGTAATTGTAACGGTCGAGGAGATAACGCGTGTTGTTGTAAGTCGTCCGCGCCGCGAAGCTGAAATGGTTGGTGAGGTAGCCCACGCGCCCTTCGTCGAACATCTTGCTCGGCACCGCCATTTCGTAATAGTCCATGGTGTGCTCGAGGATTTTGCGGATCAGTTCGGCGGCGTTGCGGCGGTCGGCGGCGGTCCATTCGGGCAGGACTTCGACCATCTCGAGGTATTGGGGAAACTGGTGGAATTCAAAGGTCGGCGGCGAATTGCGGCTCAAATGGAGCTTCGCTTCGTATTCGTCGAGCATCAGTTTGACCATTTGGCCGAAGACGGCGGCGTAGCGGCCGTCGTTGGTGTCGCGGCAGGCCAGCGCCGCCTCCTGCATCTCATTGAGCAAGGCAAGGTTCATCGGACGCGCCGAACGGTCGGAGTAACGCGTCTGCATCGCTTTCCAGAGCGCCTCCGGAGCCGCCGGGGCTTTCAGGCCGCTTTCGCAGAAATAGACGCTTTTGACCGGGCCGGGCTTGGCATTACGCAAAAAAAAAGCGTCGAGCGACTTCCCCAGCTCTTCTTTGTCGCGTCCGCCGAGATAAAGGACACTCCGCCGCCAGTCGAGCACGTCGGGAGCGACGCGGAATTCCGCGCCGACGCCGGTTCCGCGAATGACCAGATTGGCGGCGAGTTCGCGCAACAGCATATTGGCGTTGCGCGCGCCGAAAAGGATCAGGTTTTCTTTGCCGTCATGGTGATTTTTGACCTCGCGGATCGGCAGACGGACGCCCCAGGCGTCCTGGAAACGCTTCTGCACATATTCGGCCAATTCATTGCCGCGTCCGTCCTTCTGGATCGCGATCACCGCCGAAGCGGGATCGAAAGCGGCAAGGCGGGCCCGCGGTTTTTCATCGGCGAATGGTTTGCTCGGAATCCGCTTGAGGGGATTCTTCGCCGCCAGCAGGCTCTGAGGCGTCGCCCCGCCGAAGAGGGAGGCAACTTCCGCCGCGCTCAAGGCGTGGTTCCAGACGGTCAGTTCATCGATCAGTCCATTGTAGGCGTTGCCGACCAGGCTCGACGCGCCGCCGATGTAAATCTGCCCCGAATCGGCGGGCTGCTTGTCGAGCTTCTGCGCGGCGCCGGCGGCTTTGCCGTTGAGGTAGAAGCTGATTTGAGTGCCCTTTACAACCGCCGCGACGTGCTGCCACTCGTCGGGATTGACCGCGAGTGTGGCCGGAGCGGAGCC
>JAVBUI010000234.1:0-2592 GCA_031555495.1 Victivallaceae bacterium
AGTCGCCTTTGAGTCCGCCGGGGGGATTCATCAAGTGGATGTTGCCGTCGCAGCGGCCCCAGAGGGCGGATCGTTTGCCGTCGCCCTGGAGGTCGACGGCGGCGACCGCGTAATTCCAGGGAACGGTGGTTTTCTGGAACAGGACCTTGCCGTCGGGGCCGAGTATCTGATGATAGTAATACTCCGCGCCGGCGATGATTTCGTCGAGGCCATCGCCGTCAAGGTCGGCGGCGGCGCCGTTGGTGGAGCCGTGGTAGATCTGGCGCTTCCACTTGAGTTGGCCGGAGGAAGTGTAGGCAAAATAGTGCCAGCCTTCGTTGCCCGCGACCAGCGAGAGCGAGCCGTCCTTGTCAAGCTTGGCCGGAAACATCGTCCGGATGGTGCCGTTGCGGCTCTGGAACAGGCCGAACTTTTCGCGCCACAGTTCGCGGCCGGAGTGGTCGAAGGCGACCAATTGGGCATCGGCATTGATTTTTTCCGGGGCGACGGCGGCGAAGTAAAACATCGCGCCTTTGTCGGCGAAACCGGTGACGGCGGTGATTTCGGCTCCAAGCGGATGTTCGAAAACGGTTTTGCCGTCGGCGTCGAGCACCCGGAAGAGGCCCTTTGCGGTTCCGGCGGCGAAGCGGCCGTCGGGCAGTCCGGCGAGCGCGGTCAGGCGGCTGCCGAAGTCGATTTTGTCGTTTTTGATATCGACCGTTTTGAGCGTCGGAGCGACCGGTTGATTGAGCTTGCCCCCCTCGCCTTCGGCGCGGACGGCGGCGTGGAACGCGGAAGGAAGCCTGGCTGCTTCGATTTTCACTTCCGAGGGCTTTTCAAACTTGAGGTCGAGCCCGCCGCCCTTGAGCGACTTCACGCCGGAGGCGATCAGGCCGCCGGGACCGGCGAAGCAGCTTTCGCCTTCAAATTGAATTATCTTACCCGCGTAGGAACCGGTCAAAGCGAGCCGGGCCGCGCTTTTGCCATTTTCCGGCAAAGCCACATACGCGCCGGGAGCGAGTTCGCGGACCGACACGGCTTCGTGTCCGAGGTAGTTGGCGAAACGGATCGCCTCGCCTTTCTTCAGAGTCGCCGCATGGCGCTGCTTGACCACCCGCGTCTCCGGAGGGGCAAGCTTGAGGTCGATGTAATAGCCGTCTTTGCCCGAATGTCCGTGGTCGAACTGGCTCGCCAGACGCCGTTCCGCGCCGGTGCCTTCGCTGATGAAAAAGGCAGCGGGGTCGCCGACGATGCCGGAGTCGCGCTGCGTAAGCTTGACGGTCTGGTCTTTTGCTGCAAAAGTATCGCCGAGCGAGCGGAACCGGTTTTCGGCGACAATCTCGGCGGCGGCGGTTGCGGTCAGGTCGTCGATGACCCAGAAGCCGCCGCCCTGCTCCCAGCCGATGAAGCGCCGCCAGTCGACCGCTTTGCCATAACCATTCACACGCGAAATCGTCAAAGCCTGCGATTTATCGTCAAGTTCACCCGCGTAAAGCAGCCGGGCAAGACTGTCCGGGCTCTTCACACCGGGACGAATCGCGGCGCCGTTGACCCGGAGCGCGATCGAGTTATGCTCTTCCGGCTGGAGCCGGATGTAATCGCCCTCCACCAGCCAGTAGTGGTTGCCGCGAAGGTAAAGCGAAATCCCGTTGGCCCCCTGATGCCCGTGCGGCGCGGCGGAGATTCCGGAAAGCACCATGAAACCGGCGTCGGGCCGCCACGAACTGCGGTAAAAAATCTTGTCGAAGGCATTGGTGTTCTTCTCCGGCGTCCCCCGCTCCACCATCCGGAACTCATCCATCAGGAAGGAGCGGAGCCCGACTGTGTTTTCGCTCATCTCCACGGGTGCATCGAGGTCGATCCCCATGCTCTCGATCATCGAGCGGTAAACGGAATTCCCTGTCCGGCGGGCGAGCAACGAAAGCAGGCTCGCCGCTTCACGGTCGGCGAAGAGGCTGACCGCGTAGCCGAGGATCGGGAAACCGCCGGAGTTGCCGAGGGGCGGATTGTCGCCGTAACCGGCGGGAGCGCCGAGGTGGCTCATCTGGATTTTGCAATACTCGATATAATTGAGGAACGGCACGGAATTGAAGAACGCTGCGTCGTACTTGCCGGAACCGATTGCATAGGTGATGAAAAGCCGGTAACAGATGAATTGATAGGAGGCCGAATCCTCCGGCCCGAGCGGGTGGGGGGCGATTCCGGCGAGCGCGTTTTCGGAGACGCGCATCCAGTATTCGGCGGGCTTGTACTGATAACGGGTATAGAGGTAATTCGCCGCGAACCAGACCGAGCGCGAAGCGAAAATCGGGTGATTGGTGTAGTAAACCGTCTTGCCCGCCTCGTAATTGGCCATCGGGTCGCGCATTTCCCAGTAGTCCATGCAGTGCTCGATGGCGCGGCGCATCACTTCGGCGGTCAGGGCGCGGTCCTGATCGGTGAAGGCCGGGGAATTTTCGGCAAGCGAAATCAGCCACGGAAGTTCGTGAAGCATGAAGGACGGCGGCGTATTGCGCGCATTGGTCGCCTTATCGTAGCAATCGAGGTAAATTTTGATCTGGTCCCCAAGCGCCCGCGCGTATTCGGGGGCTCCGGTTCGCCGGAACAAGTTGG
>JAVBUI010000220.1:0-7385 GCA_031555495.1 Victivallaceae bacterium
CACGACCCGTATTTGCTGGTGCTCTACGAACCGAAGACCGGGGTCGACCCCCTGGCGCGCCGCCAGTTCTGGGATCTCATCGACAACGTCCGTTTGGAGCAACCCCAGATGGGGGTCGTGGTGGCCACTGCCTACATGGACGAAGCCCAGCGCTTCGACTGGCTGATCGCGATGGACGACGGCAACGTCCTCGACACCGGGACCCCTGCGGAATTGCTTGCCAAAACCAACAGCGACACCCTCGACAGCGCCTTCATCCGGTTGCTGCCCGAGAGCAAACGCGCATCCCACAAGGACCTGGTGGTGCCGCCGCTGCCGGATGACGGCAAGGACGACATCTCCATCGAGGCCGAGGGCCTGACCAAGCGTTTCGGCTCGTTCACCGCCGTGGACCACGTCAGCTTCCGCATCCGGCGCGGCGAAATCTTCGGCTTCCTCGGCTCCAACGGCTGCGGAAAAACCACCACCATGCGGATGCTGACCGGCTTGCTCTCGGCGACCGAGGGGGAGGCGAAGCTCTTCGGGAAAGTGGTCGACAGCGACGATATGGCCGTCCGGCAGCAATTGGGTTACATGACCCAGGCGTTTTCGCTCTACAGCGAATTGAGCGTGCGGCAGAATTTGCTTTTGTACGCCCGGCTGTTCCGCATTCCGGAAGGGGAGGTGGAGACCCGGGTGAACGCAATGATGGATCGCTTCGAGCTCCAGGGCGTGGCGGATCAGTTCCCCGACGCGCTGCCGCTCGGCGTCCGCCAGCGCATGTCGCTCGCGGCGGCGGTGGTGCACAGTCCGCAGATTCTGATCCTCGACGAACCGACCTCCGGGGTGGACCCGGTGGCGCGGGACGCGTTCTGGGAGCTGATCATCGAATTGTCGCGAAACGACAAAGTGACGATCTTCATTACAACCCACTTTATGAATGAAGCCGAGCGCTGCGACCGTATTTCGATGATGCATTCGGGTAAATCCCTTGCTTGCGACACCCCGGCCGCGCTGGTCGAAGAGCGCAAGGCCGAAACGCTCGAAGCGGCCTTCATCGGCTACCTCGAGGAAGCCGACGCCTCTTCGAACGCGCCTCCTGAGGAGAAAATCTCCTTTGCGCCGGTCGAGGAACAGGAAGCCAAACCGGTCAGCCGGTGGGATTCGATTTTCAGTATCCGCCGCTGGTACAGCTGCTTCTGGCGCGAAAACCTCGAACTCCTCCGCGACCCGATCCGCGCCACGCTGGCGCTCTTTGGCGCCATTGTGCTGATGGTGGTGATGGGCTACGGAATCACGCTCGACGTGGAAAATCTTTCGTTCGCCGTGCTCGACCGCGACCAGAGCGAACTCAGCCGCAATTACGCGCTGAATATCGCCGGTTCACGTTACTTTATCGAAAATCCGCCGATCCTCGATTATGACGACCTCGACCACCGGATGCGGAGCGGCGAAATCAGTTTGGTGGTCGAATTCCCGCCGGGTTTCGGCCGGATGGTCGAACAGGGGTATTCGCCCGAAGTCGCCTTCTGGGTCGACGGCGCGATGCCGACGCGTGCGGAGACCATTCAGGGATACGTGCAAGGCATTCACTCCGAATGGCTGAAGCTCAGGGCACAACATCACACCGGCGAGGGGACCGAGAGCCCGGTCGGGATCGAGCTGCGTTACCGTTACAACCCGGATGTGAAGAGCCTGCCGGCGATGGTTCCGGCGGTGATTCCGATTCTCCTGATGCTGATTCCGGCGGTTCTCGCCGCGCTGGCGGTGGTACGCGAAAAGGAGATGGGCTCGATCATCAACTTGTACGTCACCCCGCTGACCCGGGCGGAATTTTTGTTGGGGAAACAATTGCCTTATGTGTTGTTCGCCATGTTGAGTTGCGTGATGCTGCTGCTGATGGCGGTAATCGTCTTTGACGTGCCGATCAAGGGGAGCACATCGACGCTGGTGCTTTCGCTCTTCATCTATTGCGTGATCTCAACCGGCATGGGGCTTCTTGCCTCGTCGGTGACCAAGAGCCAGATCGCGGTGATCTTCCTTACCATGATCGGGACGATGCTGCCGACGGTTCAGTTCTGCGGTTTGCTCAATCCGGTGAGTACGCTCGAAGGCATGGGACGCTTCATCGGTGCGATTTATCCGACGACTTACATGCTGTTGATCAGCCGGGGCATTTTCAACAAGGCGCTCAATTTCTCCGATCTTCATCTGCCGTTCTTTGCCATGCTGCTGATGGTTCCGGTGATTCTCGGGACCGGGATTTTGCTGCAGAAGAAACAGGCATCCTGAGGAGGAAAGCGATATGATGCAAAAAATTAAAAATATTTTTGAATTGGGCATCAAGGAATTGCGCGGTCTCTGGCGCGATCCGTTGATGATGGGGGTCATCGTCTACACCTTCACACTGGGCGTTTACCTCGCGGCCACGGCTACGCCGGACTCGATCACCAACGCGGCGATCGCCATCGTCGACGAAGACGATTCGCCGCTGTCGCGCCGCGTCGCCGACGCGTTTTTTCCACCCCGTTTCCTGCATCCGGTGCATATTTCTCGGCCGCAGATCGACGAGGTCATGGACCAGGGCATCTACACCTTTGTCCTGGTCATTCCGCAGAGCTTCCAGACCGACACGCTGGCCGGAACCCAGCCGGAAATCCAGCTCAACGTCGACGCGACGCGCATGTCGCAGGCGTTTACGGGAAGCGGCTATATCCAGCAAATGGTGATGGACGAAGTCAACGCCTTTTTGAACCGCGAAGACTCTTCGGCCCCCCCATTGGCCCAGATTGTGACCCGGAACCGCTTCAATCCGAACCTGACCCAGGCCTGGTTCGGGTCGGCGATGGAGCTGGTCAGCAACATTACCATGCTGGCGATCATCCTGACCGGGTCGGCGCTGATCCGGGAGCGGGAACACGGCACGCTGGAGCATTTGCTGGTGATGCCGGTGACCGCCTTTGAAATCATGGTTTCGAAGATCTGGTCGATGATGCTGGTGGTCGTGGTGGTGTCGGCGCTGTCGCTGCTGCTGGTCATCCGCGGCGCGCTCCAGGTGCCGATCGAGGGGTCGGTGATGCTGTTCATGCTTGGACTGGTGCTGCATCTTTTTGCTGTGACTTCGATGGGAATTTTTCTGGCCACGGTGGCGCAGAACATGCCGCAGCTCGGGATGCTTCTCTTGCTGGTTTTGCTGCCGATGAAGATGCTCTCGGGCGGCGTGACGCCGATGGAGAGCATGCCGCACGGCATTCAAACCTTCATGCAGCTCGCCCCGACCACGCATTTTGTGGAATTCAGCCAGGCGATTTTGTACCGCGGAGCCGGGATGGAAGTAGTCTGGAGGCCGTTTTTGTGCCTGCTGGTGATCGGCGCGGCGCTGTTCATGTGCGCCTGGAGCCGCTTCCGCAAAACGGTGGCGTCGTAAACGCATCAGGGGAAGGCGCGGAATGAAAACAACAGGAATATTTTTAATTTTTCTGTCGATCCTGTCATTGCCGCTGTTTGCCGCGACCTTTAAGATGCTCGGCTCTTACCGTGATGTGGAAGTTGTTTCGGTGAGCAGCAAGGGGATCAAAATTCTCCACTCCAAAGGCGTCAGCACGATTACGGAAGAAAACCTCTCCGAAGCGGAAAAATCATTGCTGGGCAAAGAACTGGCGGAATACCGGAAGCTGGCGGGCGCGGATCCCTCAAAGGCCGCCGCGAAGACAGTGCAAGCCGCCGGGAGCACTGCGAAAAAGGCCGCTCCGGTTACCCCGGTGAAGCCCCCTGCAAGCAAGTCGAAAATTCCGGACGCGCAAAGGAAGAAAATCGAAAAACAACTGGCGGAGGCATCGAAAAACGGTCTCCCGAAGTACACTTGTACTTTCGGTGAAATGCAGACCGTTCCCCCTGACGCAAAACCTTTGGATCGATTGATTATGGAAGGGCGCAACGCGGCAAGATCCGGCAATCTTGAGCTTGCGTTGGAAAAATATCAGACAGCTTTGCCTTTGCAGCAAACGGTCGCCGCAAAATTCCAAACCTTATGGCAAATAAGCCTGTTCCTCCGCTCGCTCGGAAAATACCAACAAGTTCATGAGGCATGCAATGAAATGCTTGCTTTGAAGGAACTTAAGGAGGACGGGGTCGGCTTGGTTCTGGCGCTCCAGGGGGATAATTATCTCAGGATGGGAAAGCTCGACGAGGCCTTCGACACGTATGAGCAGGCTGCCCGGAAAATTCCTCCGGATCGTGTCGCTTATGAAGTCCCGGCTCCCGCAATGGGAAAGCTGATTCCGGGAGTCAGCAAGAAATGCTGGTGGGAGTTGACTACTACGGAATTCGCCATGCTGATGCGATAAGCAGCGAAAAAAGGATGGTTCGTGAAAATGATCGGAATGATTTACTTGAGTCTGGCGGTTGTTTTTGCCGCCGGGGCTGCGGACCTTCCGGCGAAGCAACCGAATGTCGTTTCCGCTCCGGCTTACAAGACGCCGGAGAGCGCCGCGCTCGCCTTGATCAAGGCGCTTCAAACCAAAAACTACCGTGCAATGGAGCAATTGTGGTGGCCTTTTTTCAAAGAAAAAGACCTTCAGGTTCTTACTGTCGAACAAAAAATAATTGTCCTTGAATGGAAAAGCGCCTGGGTAAAGTGGGTTTGTCTTGATCCGACCTATCAGGGGATCTGCAAGGTCATCAAGACGGAGCCGGACGAAAAAGAGAAAAATATTGCTTACGTCTCTTGCTCCATCACCAATCGGAGCGGACAGAAATATACTTGCGAGCTGCTGATGAACAAAGAGGAAAACGGGTGGATCGTAAGGTTGTTCTGCATCGACTCCTTCGTCGAAAATCTTCCCCCGGCTCCCAAATTGAAGATTCAATAAAGCATGCGTTTTTCGCTTGCCGCTCCTGGTTACGGAGCGGCAAAGGGAGGTGTTGTTATTTCTCAAGGGCCTTCAAAGCGGCCTTGAAGGCGAGGTATTCCACCGCCGACTGGACTTTGCTGGTTTCGGCGAACTTCACGAGGAGCGCCGTTTCAGCCTGAGTCGCTTTGCGGGCGGCGTCCATCAGCTTCCGGTGTTCCGGATCGGCATTGGCTATTTCCTGCATTTCGGCGAAATATTTCTGGAAGGTCTGCCGGTTTTCCGGACTGTCCTGGCGGTCCGCGGACGACGCCATGAGTTTGTCGGCGAGTTCGGGATGAGCAAGTTCGATTTCCCGGTATTTTTTCATTACGGCAAGTTGAGAGCTCTGCGTCTGATAGTAGATCCGGCGATAATCGGCATCATCGAAAGCGTCTTGTTTCAGGTTCAGCATCAGCCACACCCCGGCATGGTGGGTCGGCCACTTCTGGTTGGCGGCGTCCGTTTCTTTGGCCTTGTCGATGACATACATCGCGTGTTGAAACGCGGAGCTGCCCGCGATCTCTTTCTTTGGCGCGGCGGCGGCATTGCTGAACTGCGGCAGCTTTTTAAGGTACTCTTTTTTCAGAACGGCCAACATTTCGGGACTGTCGACTTTGGCGCAGATTTGATTTTCCAGCAGCGACAACTCAAGCGCGGGAACGGTACAGGCCAGAGCCGACTTCCGGAATTCCGGAGATTGATAGATCACCTTCATCATTGCCCGCGATTTCTCAAGGCCTTCCCGGCTCACCTCGACATGTTTGATGATTTCTGCATATCCGGGGAATAATGTTTCTCCCAGCGCATCGCGTTTGGCTTGCAGCCCGTCGACGATTTTTGCCTGCTTCGCATAGGCGGGATCGGAGAGCAGAAGCTTCCGGTAGGCGGTCTCCGCGGTTTCATCGGCGGCTGGTAACAGGCACGACAATGCCAACAGCAAAAAGGTTGCGATCTTTTTCATGAAAATTCCTATTTTTTTCAGTTTCGTTCGGTTGATTTCGTTTGTTTATGGAAATATAATATAGTATTCGATTTTTACCAGCTCATCAGGCTATATTCTCTTGCCGAGCGGCCGAAACTGCTTGAAATAGCTTGCGAGATTCTGTTTTCAAACAAAAGTCGCGGATAATGACAAGGAGAATAAAACCAGTTCCACGAGACGGAATCCGGGCGGAACGCATTTGACTTCCAGAATAATCAGCAACAGAAACAGAACTGCCGAAAGGGCGATCAGAGAATAGAGCATTTGCTTTTTCCTTGTTGTTGCGCCGGTTTGATTCTTACCCGAGCCGCCAGTCCAGGTTTATGAGCAGGAACGAAATCCGTGCCGCCCAGAGGATGCACAACAGAAACTGCAGAAAAATCGTCATCTGAACCAGCAGGAGCAACTTCGCGGCCTCTTTTCTCAGTAATGCTCCGAGGAATCCTTCGAGGAAAAAAATCGACAATGACGCATAAAAAAACATCCTGCTTGCGCTCACGAATCCGGATTCTGTTTCGCCGAGGAGATTCTGACTGAAAAATACGGCCATGGGTATTGCCGCGTAAGCGCTCAGCGGGAAAAGGGCGGAATGGATGATTCCGATTGTCAACGCGGCGGGGAACGGCCGCGCGGCGGCGGGCTTCGCTGCGTGGTTTTTGAATGGATACAGAAAGCCGTTATGCCCCCGATGTCCGTTGGCCGCCAGCCGGTCATAGAGCGCGGGCAAATCGTCCAGCATGGAGGGAAGGTATTTTTTCAGAAATATATATAAATAAGCCAGGTCATAATCCATGGTGTCTTTGAATCTGTTTTTCCCCCGGTACTTGTCGAAAAAGGATTTCGAAAAACCGTCGAGTTTGAAGAATTCATTGTAGGAGCAGTTTTCACCAAAGAGTTCAAAGGCCACATCCGGACGCCATTCCGCGGCGGCGTAATAAATCAGGATCTTCAGGTTTTCGCGGGAATAAACAATGGACACGCCGCCGATGAACTCTTTTTCCTCCGCCTTGAAGTTGTATTTCGTACACAAAAAACTGAGCCGGAGCCGGATACGTTTAAAAAAATCATCGGTTGAAACGTCGCTCATAAAACCTCTATTGATCTTTCCGGTCGAAAACGCACTTTTTGTTATATATACACTTCCTGCATGGTTTGTCAAGCCGGTAATTCCGATTCAGAAGTAAACTTCCACGGGGGATGGGGAAAGGCGCGTGGCTCGCGGTGCGGGAAGGGGATGACGGTCGGCACATCTTTCAGGAAAAATTTAAAAAAGTAATAATATGCTTGTTTTTTTGAATAGTAAGGCTAAATTATATAAACATCATTTGCCTGACGTTTCCTTGATCGGGAATAAACGGGCTTTGCTAAGGCTTGAATTTCAGGCATCCACAGCAGCAGATCATTGTTCAGGGCGCCCGGACGGAAGGAAGGCGACTCCGGAAACGGAAGTCGCGTACAACCGGGCAGGGAGGGGGGAGCGGCGGGGGTGGAGGGGCGTCCGGCGTCGTCATCGGCGACGGCGGACGCCTCTG
>JAVBUI010000134.1:0-4119 GCA_031555495.1 Victivallaceae bacterium
TGTCGCCTGGCACGTTCTCGCGATCGGGGGCGATGTTGTGCTGGATTACGGCTGCTGGGCGCGGGTCGAGCGCGACGATTACCGGGCGAGGGCGGAAGCGCTGGGCGCGGGCTTCAAACTGCATTATATGGATGTTTCCCACGCAGAGCTGTATCGTCGGCTGGACGCGCGAAACAACAATCTCCCGGAAGGTTCGTTCAAAATTCCGAAATCGGAGATGGACCGCTACCTTACTTTGTTTCAGGTTCCCGAGGCAGGGGAACTGCAGTAAGTCGCAAATCGATTTTCAGGGTTTGGCCGTTTAGCTGAATTTCTGCTATGCCGTCTTTGACGGTTACGAAGCCCGCGATTTCCTTCTGCCAATCAAGGATTACCGCATTGGTCAGCGAGGCGGTGTGCGTTGAAATTCCGATGTATTCGCGTGGAGCCGACTTCTTCCTGTTGAAAACGAAAGCCTCCTCCGCAATAACGCCCGCATTGGTGGAATGGATGCGCAACGCCGAAGACCTCCAGTTCTGTTCGTCGGTCGCGGTCAATTTGCCGCCCGGATAGAAGCGGAGTTCGAGCTTCGCCGGTTTCGCAAGTTCGATGTCGTCGATGATGATCACCGTCGAAGGCTTGAGGTAAATCAGGTGACGATGGAATTTTCTGAGGCCCGTCGACGCCGGGTAGGCGGAGGCGTCGTCGGCGATGAGGTGATTGTCCGCCGCTTTGATGAGCCGGGGAAGGCACTGCTGCCAGGGGAATGTTTTTGCGTTGTCCGGGAAATAGATCGAGCCTTCGCCGGACTGTCCTTTGCCGTCGATGAGCAAAGTATTATGGTAACGCGTCCATTTGAGCAAATACTCCATGCCATAGGCCCAGTAGGCGAAGCCCTCCATGCTTGCGCCGTCGTCTCCCAGGAGCGAGCGGGTTTTGCCGAGTTCGCGCGAAACGCGTTCGAGCCAGAGCCTGGCCGTCTCTTCGCAGCCGGGCTCGTCGAAGAGCGCGAGCGCCGCCGCCGCCACCGCGGTCAAATTGACCCAGAGGTGGTTGCCGAGCCAGTCGTCGTGCCACCAGATTTCGGAATCGAGGCCGCCGAGGAGGGTTTTGCCGCACTGAAAAATGCACAGTGCAGCGGCAGTAGCCGCTTCAAAATTGAATTCAACAAGTCAGAAAAACCGATATGACGACAAGCGCCATGAAAAACGCCGCTCCGGAGACAATCAAGAGCGGAATGCGTATCGGTTTATATTTTCGCCAGCAGAAAACTCCCAACAGCAGCACAATGAGTCCCGCCCCCGAACAAGTGATCCAATCTGAAATCGACGGCGCGCGGCTGCCGAAGACAGCTGCGCAATAAGATGCCGTCGTGAGGACCAGCAAATAAATCAGGGCAAGCATATATGCCAGCAATACCCCGATCATTTTTGCCGTCGATTCCCGGCCGTCGGTCATGTCATTTTTGCAATGCGGACAAAATACGGCGGGCTTTTCGGCCGTTTCCTGATCGATATCCGATGCTCGGTTGCAAAAGGGGCAGTGATACGTGCGCATATCTTGTCTTCCCGGTTTGCCGCATGTGTTTTTATCATTCCAGGGAGTCAATATTTCAGTCTCTCCGTCGGAATTAGTCTTTGTCTCCAGTCCAAAAGCTTTCATCGACTTATTTTCCGGCTTTCGAGCGCTGAAATCCCGAAAATGACCGGCCATTTCCGGGTCTGATACGGAGGCCGCAAATTCAAACATCTGATCGGGGTCGAGGCCCGCAAGGGTGCAACTGTTATATTCCATCGCCAATAACACCAATGATTCCCGATAGTAGTGTTTAAACGGGTTGTGAATCGAACTATGGACCAATGACGCCATGATCCTTTCCTTGATCGACCGGCTTTGATTTTTGGCGAACAAAAGCTCTCCGGGGCGTGGAAAAATCCATTCGACATTGAAATTCCAATTTTTACGAATATATCTCCTCACTTGCTCCGGACTGTTGAGATACAGCGTGACCAATTGATAATAAGCCTCTTCTCTGTCTTGGAGTCCGACCAGCGTTTCAATCTCTTCCGTATATTGTTCCATTCCAGAACTCCATTCGTATGAGGGATTGCTCCTCCGTGATTGTTGCTGATAGTATACCCTGCGCAGGCATGAAGACAAGCGGAAAAATCAGGAAAATAAGGGAAAGTTCCGCTTCGGACTTGATTTCGCGGCCTCGGGAGGTACATTGCTGGCATGAACGACAAAAAGGCACAATCGGAAATTACGGTATGGGAGAGTTTGCGCCGGGGTATGGTCCGGCTCGACAAGCGTGAGGTGGCGCCGCCCGACGGATGGATTTTCGTCCCCTCCGGCGATCCCGCGCTGACCCGGCGGCTCAAGGCGGGCGGGAATTACTGGAAGCTTGTTCACCGCCGCCGGAACCGGATCGAGGCGCTCGGCCTTTTCGCTCCCGGAACGGCGGTGAATGAAATCCGTGCGGCGCTCGAGGCCGAGCGCGCCGATCCCGCGTATGCGAGGAAGCTCGAGAGTTCCCGCAAATCCCGCGCCGAAGGCGAACGGCGCTACGAAGGCGAATTCGAGGCGTCGGTGATCGCCTTTCTCGGCTTTCACGCCCGGTACGGAGCGCTTGCGGAGCAACTGGCCCGCGCGGTGACACTTCACGCGGTTCCCGTCGGCAGCGGCACGGTGGCGCGGACCGAGCGGATTCCGCTTGCCGAACGCGCCGAGGCGGCAGTGATTGCCTGGATGCGGCATCAGACCACGCTTTACGATCAAATGTCGATCGCCCGGATCAAAGGCGAGCGCCGCGAGGTCCGGCGCAAACTGGCGCTCCAGTCCCGGATGCTGCTCGACCGCTACCGGCGCGGCGAAGAACCGGCGGCCTGCTGTCCGTTGGCGGCGGCGTTGAAAAATGTGAGCTCGGATTCATAAAAAATCCACTTTTTTTGACGTAAGGTGTTGACATTCGTCTTGAAACTTTGTATAATATATCAAACTTAAGCTAACTCCTGCGGAGGCATGATGAAACGATTTTTCACCCTGATCGAGCTCCTGGTCGTGATCGCGATTATCGCCATCCTTGCTGCAATGCTGCTTCCAGCACTGAACAAGGCGCGGGGCGTCGCCAAAATGGGGGCGTGCACCAGCAACCTCAAACAAATCGGGCTGGCTTCGACGATGTATTCGGCTGACAGCAACGAATGGGTGCTTCCGAGCCGCCGGGCCGGGACTTCGCTGTTTTACTTCCGGATTCTCGGCGGCAAAGACGCGTCCGACAACAGCAGCGGCTCGGTGTACATCGATTATGCGGGGGCGGGCGTCAACAAGGGAGCATGGGTTTGCCCCGGCGAACCGCGCCCGATCGCCAAATCGGGCTATGCCGCCGGTGACGAAAAGGCGTTTCAATACACTCACTATGCGCCCAATCCTTTCTTCCACACCGGTTTTTGGGGATGGTCGGGCGGCGGGACGCTTTCCAAAATGAAGAAACTTTCCGCCTGTTACTCGCCAAGCTCGGTGATTTCTTTTGCCGATACCCAGCGTCCGAGCGGCGACCTTGTTTTTAACACCTATCAGCGGATGTCGTTCCGCCATACCTCCGGCGACACCCGGACGATTGCGGAAGCCACAGGCGGCACTTATCCCGGTGACCAGAGCCGGACCAACATCGTCTATTTCGACGGGCACGTCGGCGCCGCGACTTTCACGCAGCTTCGCGTCACGCCCCGGGCGCGGGCGAAGACCGCGACTTACTTCTTGAGCAACGACGGCGGGGCCGACCGCGACGACGAATCGACCGTTTGCCTCGGCAACGGCTACGATGTGACGAGTGGAACCAAGGTGCCGTAAAAGACCTCGCGTGCCACAGCGTCGGTGGGGAGCGGAGCGCACCAGCGCGTAGCGACGGGTCCAGGGCCGTGAGGCCCTGGTGCGGAATCCAATGGGCGCATAGCCCTTTGGCGGAGTGTGAGGCGGAGCCTCGCCGTCGCCGGGCGAAGCCCCCAGCTCAAGATGCGGAACGCAGTTCCGCCGCTGAGCCCGGTCCGAGCGAGGTCGCCTGGCCGGTGCGACGCCATCCATCCCGTCCAGCTTGAAAAAAATAATCGACACGCGGCGTGTCCCAAGGTGAATGTCGCT
>JAVBUI010000187.1:0-8919 GCA_031555495.1 Victivallaceae bacterium
GAGAGCGGGGAAGCCTTGATGAATCTCGGCTCCCTTGCCGCCGCCGCCGGAGACATGGCGGGGGCGAAGGCGTTTTTCGAGAAGGCGCTGGCCCGCGATCCCGACTTGACCGACGCGGCCTACAATCTTGCGCTGCTGACCGAGCAAAACGGCGATCCTGCCGGAGCCGAAAAGATGCTGACAAAGCTCCTCGCACGGAAACCGGCGCACCGCCCGGCGCTCAACGCGCTCGGCGTCCTCGCCGCGAAACGCGGCGACCTCGACGCCGCCGAACGCTGCTTCGCACGGGCGCTCAAACTTGAGCCCGATCACGAAGGCCTGCGCCGGAATCTAGAAGCCATCCGGCGGTTGAAACTGGAAAAAACGTCACAAAAATAACAATAATGTCGCTTTTTTGCCATTTTTCCGCTCAACTCTTTCGGCGATCACTTTTCGACAACAAATTTGTCTCTTTTTGCGAATAGAGACATATTTGTCACAAAACAAGGTTGAAAATCAACTTTTTTCACGTCTTTTCTCACTAAAAACACGACTTGGCACGCTTTCTGCTTATCTGTCGTGATCATAATAGTCACCCCAACAAAACAGGAACCGATATCAGATGAACGCATACGTCCAGGAAGTACTCGAAGGACTCCGCCGCAAGAGCGACCGCGAACCGGAATTTCTCCAGAGCGTCACCGAAGTGCTCGAATCGCTGAGCCCGCTGCTCGACCGCGAGCCGAAATACCGCAAACACCGCATCATCGAGCGCATCGTCGTGCCGGAGCGCGTGGTCATTTTCCAAATTCCGTGGGTCGACGACACGGGCGACATCCAGGTCAACACCGGCTATCGGATCCAGTTCAACAGCGCGATCGGGCCGTACAAGGGCGGGCTCCGCTTCCACCCGTCGGTCAATTTGAGCATCCTAAAATTCCTGGGCTTCGAGCAGACCTTCAAGAACAGTCTGACCACGCTCCCGATGGGCGGCGGCAAAGGCGGCAGCGACTTCGACCCCAAGGGCAAGAGCGACCGCGAGGTAATGGCCTTCTGCCAGAGCCTGATGCGCGAACTCTTCCGCCACATCGGCCCCGGCACCGACGTTCCGGCGGGCGACATCGGGGTCGGCGGCCGTGAAATCGGCTACCTCTTCGGACAGTACAAGAAAATCGTCAACTCCTACGACAGCGTGATGACCGGCAAAGGCATCAACTGGGGCGGCAGCCGGATCCGCCCGGAAGCGACCGGTTACGGCAACGTTTACTTCGCCACCGAAATGCTGAAGACCCGCTGCACCGGCTTCGAAGGCAAGCGCGTGTTGATTTCAGGCTCCGGCAACGTCGCCCAGTACGCCGCCCACAAGGCGATCCAGCTCGGCGCCAAGGTGATTTCGTTCTCCGACTCCAGCGGCTCGGTGATTGACGAAGACGGCATCGATATTGAAAAGCTCGCATTTGTGATGGAGCTCAAAAACGCCCGCCGCGGCCGGATCGGCGAATACATCGCGCGCTTCCCGCGCGCCGTCTTCCACGAAGGCAAACGCCCATGGCAGCTCGCCGCCGCCGAAATCGCGCTGCCGTGCGCCACCCAGAACGAACTCCACCTCGCCGACGCGACCGAACTGGTCAAGAACGGCTGCATCTGCGTCAGCGAAGGCGCCAACATGCCGACCACGCTCGAAGCGACGGAGTATTTGCTCAAGCACAACATTCTCTTCGGCCCCGGTAAAGCGGCCAATGCGGGCGGCGTCGCCACCAGCGGCCTCGAAATGAGCCAGAATGCGATCCGTATGATGTGGACGGGCGAGGAAGTCGACGCGCGCTTGCACCAGATCATGGTCAATATCCACCACGCCGCCCGCAGCGCCGCCGCCGAATTCGGCCAGCCGGACAACTACGTGCTGGGCGCCAACATCGCCGGCTTCCGCAAAGTCGCCGACGCAATGATCGACCTCGGGGTGTAATCGCGCACCTCACGACAGGACACGCCCGACGGCATGGACATGAAGTTCCCCCGGGCTTGTCATGTCGTCCATATCGCATTCCCCCGCTCCGCAAAGAGCGCCGCATCGCCACGAAGCCGCAAGCGACACGTCAGGAGTTCCATGAAAAAACAATTGCTTCCGCCGACCGCCGACGCGGCCCTCCGAAACAACACGCAATCCCAAACCGGCTCGGTCAGTGAATTCACCTTCTCCGGCTCCAAAATCATGCCGGGCATCATCCACGCGGGCCGCGTCTACATCCCCGCCCGATACCGTCCCGGCGAGGCCGCCGCACTCTACATCTCCCAGGATGGCATGCGCGAGTGCGAGCCCGAAGTTTTCGACCGGTTGATCGCAGAAGGCGCGATGCCGGTCGCCATCGGCGTTTTCGTCTCCCCCGGCCGGATTCAGCCGGCGGCGGGCGGAGACGGTGAGCTCACCTTCCGCTGCCCGGAATACGATTCGCTCGGCTCCGCCTACGCCGACTTCCTGATCGACGAACTGCTGCCCGAACTGGAGCGGCAATTCGGCTTCCGCATCGCCGCCGGACCCGATGCGCACGCCATCGGCGGCTGTTCCTCGGGCGGCATCGCCGCCTTCAACGCCGCCTGGGAGCGCAACGACTTCTTCCGCCGCGTCTACCTGGCGAGTCCGTCCTTCTCCGCCTTTCGCGGCGGCGAGGCGTTTCCGGTGATGGTGCGCAAGTACGAAACAAAGCCGATCCGGAGTTTCATGACCGTCGGTTCCGAAGATATGAGAAATGCCGCCGGAGACTGGTATTTGGAAGCGCTGTCGATGAAGGAGGCCCTTCAATATGCGGGCTACGATTTCGCCTTTGAAACATACCCCGGCGGCAAACACGGCGCGGGATACGGAGACGCGGTGATTTTTGAGCGCGCCCAACGCTTTTTGTGGAAGGATTACCCGGAAAAAGTCACGGCGAAGCACCTGCCGCCCCGGCTCAACGATGTCGTTTGGCAGGATCGCGGCTGGGAAACGTGTGCGGCGCCGCTGCCGCCATTGCCCGACTCCCTCTTCACCCCCGGCGGGAAATCGCTGCTGCGCGACGGACAAGACGCGTCGGGCAAACTCTTCACCGACGTCCTCTTTCCGGCAACCTCCTGCGAGGGCTGGCGGTTCTACATCGCGGACCGCGACGACCGCCACGTGTATACGATGAGCATCGACCGCGACGGGCGGCTCGTCAACCGCAACGTCTGGGGCTGGCTCCACCTCGATGACAAGGGGTGTTCCGGCACCACGGCCATTTGCGCCGACGACGCCGACCGCCTCTACGTCGGAACTGCGCTCGGCGTCCAATTGATTGACAACACCGGCCACAATCAGGGAATCCTGCCGCTTCCCGGCGGCAAAGCGGTCCGCGCCCTCCGCCTCGCAGACTCCGCACTCTATGCGGAAGACAGCACCGGAAAACGCTTCCGCCGCCCGCTCAAAACCAGAGCGGCAACCCCCGGCGACGCGCCGAAGGCTCCGCCCAAAATCGCGTTGTAATACCAATTTGCGGTCATAAGGTTAGTAACTGCTTGCGCTTGCGGCGCCGTAGCGCCCCGAATGAACATGCCGTTACTTCCTGTAGCGGCATGTTCATTCAAGGCGCTCCGGCATCCACAATCACTTCGCATTTACTAACCTTCTGATCGCAAATTGGTATAAGCGGATGCGTACATGCAGACATTGAGGCAATATCTCAATCGCCGGCTTGTTTTTTTGCTCTTTATTGCCGCAACGGATTGATTTCTTCCAGAGAATCAGTATATTCGGTATACAGGGGCGATTTTGATCTTATGGATATCGTGTCGAACGCAAAAATCCAATGGAGAAGTAAATGAAATATTTTGTCTTGCCGATCTTGTTCCTCGCGGTCGCCTGCCTGGCGGAAGAGATTGCGCCCCAGAAATCAAAAATACCGATTACGGGCGGTTACGGCGTTGTTTTCGGAACCGATGTGAGCCGGGATATTCAGGCAAAAAAAATGCCTTTTCTCCAACGTTCGGATGACGGGCGGGGGACATCCGATTTTAAAACGGATCGCCCGATTACTTATTCCGCCGACTTCAAGTCGATTCCGGTGGGGAGTTACAGCATCCATATTACTCCCAAAAACAGAGTTTACCAGATTACGGCTTCCATCTCTCTGGGAGGGGCTCTTTCCGACATCAAGGAACCAGAAAAGTTTCGCCAGTCTTTGATTGACGGCCTGGGGAAAAAATATGGAGAGCCCAAATTCAGAAAAGGCGAAGACGGAGCCAGAATCGCCGAGTACGCCGATCCCAAATTTGAAAACCGCCGGATGAGAATTACCGACCGGAAGCACCTGATCGAAATCGACTATTACGACACCAAACTGGAAAAAGCCGACCGCACCCAACCGAGCGCCGGAGGATTTTAGCCCGGATTGTAGAAAAAAAACGCCGGTTACGGAACAGGATCGGGACACTGAATTGTACCGGTCCTGTTTTTTTCCGATTGGCTCCACCTACCCTCTCAAGACATCGGTCTCCTCACACAACAGCCGGGCGGAGGCATGAGGAGCATACTTTCAGTATGTGACCGGGGAACGACACGGGAAGAGGCTATGCAACGCGCTGTTTTTTTGCTGGCCGCGCGAGGCAATGTCGCATTTTGTCCAAGGAGCCGCGAGGGAGCATACTTCAGTGTGACCGAGGAACGACGACTGGGCACTTCCACACGCCGTTTTTGCTTGCCGCGCGAGGAAATGTCGCATTTTGTCCACGGAGGCGCGAGGGAGCATACTTCAGTAGGTGACCGAGAAACGACGACTGACAAAATGCGAGATTTCCCGCGCAGCAAGCAAAAAAATGGCAGCCCCGCAAGGATTCGAACCTCAGCTAAATGAACCAGAATCACTTGTGCTACCATTACACCACGGGGCTGCGTATAGACATTTAATATAACGCCGGATTTCGCAAAAGCAAGCACGGACTTGAAGAAAAAGAGTGCTTTATTGCGCTTTTTCCGCTTCTTTCTTCTTCCGGGGATCGGGACGAAGCAGCGTCGAGAGCATGAAGACCGCCACTCCGGCGCAAATCGCGCAGTCGGCGATGTTGAAGACCGGATAGTGGTAGGTTTTGTAATAAAAGTCGAAGAAGTCGACCACCTCGCCGCGCCAGATCCGGTCGATCGAATTGCCGGCCACTCCAGAAAGCACCGTGAAAATCGCCCAGTAGCGTTCAAGGTAGCCGTCGGCGAGGTAACGCATGAAGCGGACCGCAAGGAGCGTTACCGCCAGCGCGACCAGCAGCAGCAGCCAGCCGTGCCCTTCGAGGATGCTCCAGGCGGCGCCGCGGTTGGTGACGTAGGTCAATGAGAAAAAGCCGTCGATCAGCGGACGGCTTTCGTATTTGGCGAAGGTGCTTTCGACCACGACTTTGCTCAATTGGTCGAGCAGCAGGAGGAATCCCGCCCAGCCGAGCGAGAGGCCGACGACGGTGCGTTCGGCCCCGCTTCCGTTTTCAATCCGTTCGGGAAACAAGGACATGAATTTCTTTCCGGTCAGAAGCGGTTGCGTTTTTCGCGTTCGCTCTTGCACTTGATACAATAGATCGCGTACGGGCGCGCTTCGAGGCGCGGTTCGGAAATGCCCTGACCGCAATCGAGACATTTGCCGTAATCGCCTTCGACCAGGCGACGGATGGCCGCTTCGATCAGTTCGAGCACGTTGCCTTCCTCGGTCAGGAGGCGGAGCTCCATTTCGTGGCGGGCGTTGTCGCTGCTGACGTCGGCCATGTGGGTGGTTACGCCGCGTTTATCGGCGTTGCTGCAATCCAGCGCGTCTTCCGCATGGTACTTCATGCGGCCGAGCACGGTTTCCCGAGCTTGGATCAACCGCTCGTAACGGATTTTATCGGCGCCTTCGAATTCGGGGATGACTTTGACAGCTTTGCGCATGTGCCATGCTCCTTCCATTTGCTATGGACGATAAGAGATGTAGTTTTCCGTAACGTATCGGTGCAATATAGCACAACCCGGAATGTTTTTCAAGCTCAAAAAACGCTCAACACAAAAAAGTCGCTTTTTTTGGCAGGAAGACTTGCCAAAACGGAAATTACGGTGTATTTTATAAGACCGTTACTTTAACGGAACCGGCAGTTGTACGGCCCCATGAACAGGCTTGACGCCGCTTTTGCCGGAGGAGTCAACTATGGAAATCATCAGGATTTCCGCAACCGAAAGGGATTGGTTATGCCAACCGCAAGTCGAGCGAAACACAAGTTCTGCCGCCGCGTCGGCCAGTGCATCTGGGGATGCGCGAACTGCCCCACCGTCAAAGGGATGGCGCGCGCCTACGCCGCCGGACCGCACGGCAAGGGAAAACGCAGCAAATTGTCCACCTACGGCGAATTGCTGATCGAAAAACAGAAACTCAAGAACTACTACGCGATCAGCGAAAAGCAGCTTCAGATCGCTTACCACAAAGCCAAGGCCGGTACCGGCCAGGCCGGTGAAAAACTGTTCCGCGCGCTGGAAACCCGTCTTGATTCGATGGTTTACCGCGCCGGGTTCGCGCCGACTATTTTCGCCGCGAAGCAGTATGTCAACCATGGTCATATCCTTCTTGACGGCAAGCGCGTCGACCGCGCCTCCTGCCAGCTCAAGGAAGGCCAGGTCATCAGCATCAACGCCGAGAAATCTCCGGCGATTGCCGAAACCGCCAAGAAGAGCAATTCCGCGGCTCCGGCCTATATGGAAGTCGACCTTGAGAACTGCAAAGCCACCCTGGTGCGCTTCCCGCAGGCCGAGGAAATTCCGGTTGCGGTCAAGATCATGAGCGTGATCGAATACTACGCCCGCTGATCCGCGAGAGACGAAAGAGAGCCGATCTTCCGAATGGGAGGTCGGCTTTTTTTTGCAGCGTGCCGCAGACCAAGGTGGGAGCGAAGCGCGCCAGCGCGGGAGCGACGGGGCCTCACGCCACGCGGCCCTGGTGCGGAATCCAAAGGGCGCACAGCTCTTTGGCGGAGTGCGAGGCGGAGCCTCGCCGTCGCCGGGCGAAGCCCCCAGCTCACGAAGAGCGACGAAGTCGCGAGCTGAGCCCGGTCCGAGCGAGGCCGCCAGGCCGGAGCGACCGTTCTCCCCGGGACGTTATGGGTTTGGGTTGCAGCGCTCCGACGCATGCGCGTCGTCGCTTTGACCGGGCTCAGCGTCGGAACTTCGTTCCTCTTCGTGAGCTGGTGGCTTCGCCCGGCGACGGCGAGGCTCCGCCTCACACTCCGCCAAAGGCTCCTCGCCTTTGGAATCCCGCCAGGGCCGAGGAGCCCTGGACCCGTCGCTTAGGGCTGGTGCGCAACGCTCCCACTGCCGCCCCGGCCCGAGAGAGCGAAGCGACCGGGCCGCTATCCCGAGGCCGACGTTCGGCCTGCGGCACGCTCTGCGGCACACCTATTTTCTTTTTGGTTTTTATAAAAAAAAGCTTGCATTTTCGATTACAAGGTGTAAACTTCCAGTCAAGCATTGGACGCGGTATGGAGAAGAGGGGACTCCGCGCCGTGAAAAAACTCCCTTGAAAGGAAAAATTGTTATGGATTTCAAAGTTTTTATGCTGACCGTCGCCGCGGGCGCGATCATGTTTCAGGCGACGGCCGCCGATGAAGCCAAGAAAGACGCCAAGCCGGATGTCAAAGCAGAAGTCAAAGCTGAAGCTCCCGACCTCTGGGAATTTCTGCCGCCAGTCGTCGCCAAGGTCAACGGCAAGGATGTGACCAAAAAAGAATTCATCGACTTCATCACCCCCCAGCTGACCGGGCCGGACGGCAAAATGCTGCCGATGGCCACTCCCGAAATGCTCTCCCGGATCGCTCCGATGGCGGTCAAGGGTTTCGTCGATC
Source organism: Victivallaceae bacterium (assembly GCA_031555495.1). Classification (GTDB taxonomy): domain Bacteria; phylum Verrucomicrobiota; class Lentisphaeria; order Victivallales; family Victivallaceae; genus JAVBUI01. The sequence continues at coordinate 7,834 of JAVBUI010000187.1, forward strand.
AGCAGCTGCTGCTGTCCGCCGCCGAAAAAGCCGGTTTCAAACCGTCCGCCGACTTCGTCAAGAAGACGTACAAGGACCAGCTTGCCCAGATGCCCGCGGAACAGCGTGAAAAGGTCAAAATGCAGCTCCAGATGATGGGCAAGAACGAAGACGCCTACATCGCCGAAATCGCCGACAATCCGCAGGCCCAGCAGGAGACTGCGATCAACGCTTATTTCGAAAAAGTCGTGCTCCCGAAAATCAACGTCACCGAAGCCGACGCCAAAGCTTACTACGATGCCAACCAGGCCCGCATCAAAGAACCGGCCGATCCGGCGAACACCATTCGCGCCTCGCACATCCTGATCGCGGTTCCCGAAAAAGCCACTCCCGAACAGGTCAAGGAACTTGAAGCCAAGGCCGCCAAAATCGCCGCCGACGTCAAAGCCGACAACAGTAAATTCGAAGCGACCGCCAAAGCCGAAAGCGCCTGTGGCAGCAAAGACGAGGGCGGCTCGCTCGGCATGTTCGGCAAAGGCCAGATGGTCAAGGAGTTCGAAGACGCTGCCTTTGGCCTCAAGGAAGGCGAAATCTGCGGTCCGGTCAAGACCCAGTTCGGCTACCACGTGATCCGGCGCGACGCTTCCCAGAAGGAGCGCGTGATGCCGTTTGACGAAGTCAAGGAAAACCTGATGGCGACGCTCAAGGGCCAAAAAGTCCAGGAGGCCGCAATGGCGATGGTTGAGGAGCTTGAGAAAGCTGCCAATGTCGAATTCATGATCAAGCCCGAAGCTCCGGCTCCGGCGCCGGAAGCGCCCGCGAAGAAGTAAAAGCATCTGTTTGATATCCCGCCCGGCGGAGCGAAAGCTTTCGCCGGGTGTTTTTTTGCGTGCCGGGCGTGCCTCAGGCCAAGTGGGAGCGAGGCGTACTCGCCGAGCGACGGGTCCAGGGCCACGCGGCCCTGGCGGGATTCCAAAGGCGCGGAGCCTTTGGCGGTGCGCGAGGCAGCGCCTCGCCGTCGCCGGGCGAAGCCACCAGCTCAAGATGCGGAACGCAGTTCCGCCGCTGAGCCCGGTCCAAGCGACGACGCGCATGCGTCGGAGCGCT
>JAVBUI010000039.1:0-8629 GCA_031555495.1 Victivallaceae bacterium
TCCTGGTTTGAAACGATTTCCAACCCGGATCAACGGGTGCGGGGTGTGCCGGAGGTCATCCGGATTGAGCTGACGGTGATCGACAAAGAAGGATATGAAAAATGGGTTGCCAAAGGCGGCGGCGATCCGGGCGTCGGTGAATCAACCGAGGCCAAGGAATTCCGCAAGCCTTATGAACGGAAATTTTCCCGGGTCGTCCACTTGAAGAGCCGTAATTATGCGCCTTAATGGAGAGATGCTTATCGTGAAGATCAAAAATAAAACCGGACAAGCCCGCGGTCAGCGCGGGGTCGCATTGCTTTTCGCGCTCGGCATCATGAGCCTGCTGCTGGTGCTCGCGCTTGCTTTTGTGACCAATGCCGCGGTGAACAGGCGGATTGCCGCCAATAATACCGCGAAAGCGCAGACCGATGCTCTTGCCTCTTCCGCGGTTCAGCGTACGATTGCAATGATGAATTTGCATCGCAAGCATGGTTCCCCGCAGGATGTCCGTCAATTGGTGAGCTCTTCAACGCTTGCCGGCGCGACGCTCGAGGACCAGCTCAAAGACAATAAAGACAGCAAGGGAACACCGGTTGCTTCCAAATTGGCGGTTTCCAAATATGCAAACACGACGGAATATATTTACGATCCTGAGGCCGCTTCCGTCACCAACAAGCCGAAATGGCAGTTCATTCAAGATACGGACGGACGAATCATCGGTCGTTACGCCTATGCGGTGCTGCCGGAGCCGGCCAAGATCGACATTGAAGAGAGTGTCACCACGCCGAATGTCGCCAGACTTGGCGCAAGCTCTTCCGAAATCAAGCGCTCTGATTTGATCAATGTCGGCCCGTCGCTTGCCGCCTGGCAAAATCCGGGCGTTGGAACTCGCTGGCTCTCCTACGATCACGCCGCGCTGAAGAATAATCTGGCCACTGATTCCGCCGATCGCGATATTCTGGTTTCATTATACAATGTCGTCAATCCACCTGATATGGAAGTTTTCTGGAGCGATGATAATGGCGACGGCAAGCAGGATCATAAATATTTTGACGGTGTTTGGAAGACTGAATTTTATCACCGGTTCCAATTGAACCGTACCGACTGGAGCACAGTTACGGTTGATATGCTGTTGGGAGACGCGGAGCCGTTGATCAAGGATGACGGCAAATTGAATGTCGGCATCCTGAATGGGAACAAAATTCCGGCTTTTTCTTCCGACGCGATCCCGTATTTACGTAAGATCGGCGACGCCAAGGGAAATTATGACTCAATCGAGGCTCGCCGGAAGCAAGTCGCCGCCAACCTGATCGCTTACAGCAGGCCTTTGACAGAGCCGCCGCCAACCGACTATGCCAGCGGCGGGGACGCGACTTATTTCGGCAACCTCCGGGCGCCTTATCTTGATCGTTTCGGGTTCAATATATCGGCCGCTTGCCGGAACACGGGGGATATCCCGGATGGCACAGATCGGCTGTACTTGTATGAGTTGGATGTGAAAATGCACGTGGCGGCGGAGCTGATCAATATTTTCACCGTGGCTACGCCCGCGGCTACTCTTTCTTTCGAGGATTTCAGGGCCACCTTTACCGTTACGTTGCCGGCCGGGGCATTGAGCCCTGCCGGCGGCGCTATTAACAATGAGCAGACTTTTACCGTCAGCTCGATACCCGACATCGCATTTGAAAGTTTGCCTGCAAATTCGTTCGGGGGGGCGGGACAGCCGTTGAAAAAAGATTTGGACGTAGCGGTAGCCGGAGCCTCGCCGCTTCAATTTGCTTTGCGGAGTTTATCTCAGCCGGCGGGAGCGGTTACGATTAAGTCGGTCGATAACTTCTCTTTCAAGCGGGCTGTCGTTAAAATCAATGGTGTGAATGCCGACTATGTTCGCGAAAGGATTGCGGAACAACCCTGGGACCTTTCGGTGGAAATCAATACTGCTTCGGACGGAAAGACGATCGCTTTTACGGCCGATGATCCGGAAGAGAACCTCAACCGGGGCGATTGGGTTGAAGTGATTCCTGCTGCCGCCGAACAATCACAGGTTACGTTTCCCGCTCGCAGCAGTTCGAAATTTTTCGCTTACATCCGTCATGAACCGATGAAGTCGCCGGGGGAGTTGGCGTATATCGCCCGCGGCGAGCCGGGAAGTCATCTCAACTTGACCGCAGCAGCTACGACGAAAGTCAACCAGGTTGACTTTGACAGCAAGGCTGAAACTGACGGTACACCTTACCTTACCGGTGATGCGGAAATTCTCAATCAGATCAAAATGACGCCCAATGTCTCCAGTTACGGAAAAGTCGATTTAAGCGCCACGGCCGATACTGTGGAAAACCGGAAAGTTCTCGCAATGCTGTTGCGGAATGTCGGCCATGTCAGCGCCATTGCCGAATACGATGCCATGGCTCCGGTCGCTCCGCAGATCGATGACGCCATGGCCACCGAACTGGCTCAATTGTTCGATACGGCGCTGGTGGGCAAAAATTACGCTCACCGCTCAGCAGTCGCCACCGATTTGCGGAACGCGATCGGAACGAAGTTCCCGACCATCGCAGCGCCGCAGGATTCCGAGTTGATCGGGAAAATCCTGCCGCTGACCAAAGTCGGGGAGTTCCCGACCGTAATCCGCATGGTTGTGGTCGCCCAGTCGATCCGGGACGTCGGCGGCATCGGAAGTGTGGTCAAACTGTCGAAAATCAATCCGATCGACAATTCGACCGTGACGCTCGATACTCAAGTCGGCCAATTTGACCGGGATCCTACCACCGGCATTTATTTTGACGAAATTACCGGCGAGACCAAAGTTCTGGTGACGATCGTTCGTGATCCCTTGACCAATCAATACCATGTAATGTCAACGGAATATCTGGATCAGTAAAAATGAATCGATTGCTTGTAATCATTTTTGCCTTATCAATATGGATCGGGACGGTCGAGGCAGCCCCGCCAACAACAGCGCAGCCGACCCGAAGCGTTAAAAAAGAAGACGATCCGGTGATGCTCAAATACGGCGTTCCCTCAGAGAAGGTGATCGGCTTCCTCAAGGATTGCACGACGAAAATCAACGAGGGTTCCAATAATGGAAAACCGATCCAGTACCTGATCTACGGATTGTGGGAGTCCCAGTTAAATAGATGGGGCAATTATACCTACTTCGAACTCGACAGCGGATTGAGTCGCCAGTGGGTGATTGCGCTCGCCAAACTTTTCGAATACATGGGCAATTGCCGACGGACACTCAATGAACTCGAGTCCGCCAAAAAAACAGCCTCCCCCGAATACCAGACCACACTCAATAACTTCAATGTCGCCCTCCAGCGCGTCAAAACAGCCACCGAACGACCCATGCAGGCAAATCTCACAGGCGAAACCACCAAAGCCCTGCGAAGCGCCAAAAAAGACGCCCTCGAACGCCTCAACGCCCGCGTCGACGCCCCCCCCGTCCGCCAACCCGCCAAACCCAAAAAATAACCGTCCTGTTGGCAACACGCACTCAAACGGGGGAGAGAGCAAAAATTTTAAGGAAATTTTTTCTCCCTCCCCCGAACCCCCTCCTTCTTTTCAAACCTTTTTGTGGCCGGCGCTTTTTCCTGTTTGCATCGCAAACAGGAAAAAGCGCAGTACATGAAAGGTTTTGAAAAAGTTGAGGGGGTTCGGGGGAGAAGAAAGAAACTTTTTCCTAAAAGTTTTGTCTTCTCCCCCGTTTGAGTGCGTGTTGCCAACAGGAGGATTTATGTTTTATTTGTTTTTGCGGGGGCGGTTTGGGCCGTTGTTTGTGACGCAGTTTCTGGGGGCGTTCAACGACAATTTTTTGAAGTGTGCGATTTTGACGTTGGTGACGTTCAAGATGGCGACTGACGGGGCTTCGGCTTCGATGTACACCAATTTGGCGTTGGCGTTGTTTATTTTGCCTTTCTTTCTTTTTTCTTCTTTGGCGGGGGAGATCAACGACAAGTTGGACAAGGCGCGCTGCTGTCGGGTTTTGAAGTCGATCGAGATTCTTTTGATGATATCGGCGGGGGTGGCGTTCTGGCTGGGGAGCATTCAGCTCTTGCTGGTGCTGTTGTTCTGCATGGGGGCTCAGTCGGCGTTTTTCGGGCCGGCGAAGTATGCGCTTTTGCCGCAGCAGCTGCGTGACGACGAGCTGGTTGCGGGCAATGCTTTTATTGAGGGCGGGACCTTTGTCGCGATTCTGCTGGGGTCGGTGGCCGGATCGATTGTGCTGGCGCTTGCGGGCGGCTGGATCCTGGCTTCGGCGGCGCTGGTATTTTTGGCGGTGGCGGGGTATCTGGCGAGCCGTTTCATTCCTTATGCGCCGCCGTTGCGCGCCGATTTGAAAATCCGCTGGAATGTTCCGGTGGAGACGGTGAGGATCGTCAAATATGCGCTGGCGGTGCCGACCGTCCGGCATTCGATCCTGGCGCTTTCCGGGTTCTGGCTGGCGGGATCGCTTTATGTTTCGCAACTGCCGGTGCTCTGCCGTGACGTGCTGGGGGCGGATGAGACGGTCAATACGGTGTTCCTGACTATTTTCTCGGTCGGCATCGCGATCGGGGCGCTGGCGGCGGCGAAGGTGCTCCGGGGCCGGGTTTCGGGGGCGTTCGCCTGGATCGGGATGCTTGGGATGCTGATCTTCACGGTTGATTTTTACTTCGCCGCCAAGGCGGCGGGAGTGGGGGCTTCGGAGTTGCGCGGAATCGGCTATTTCGCGGGGGAATTCGGGTTCTGGCGGATTGCGCTCGACTTGCTGCTGATCGCGGTTGCGGGCGGCATCTTCTCGACGCCGCTTCAGGCTTTGATGCAGCACTACGCGCCCGCCGACGGAGTCAGCCGGGTGATTGCGGGGAACAATATCATCAACTCGCTTTTTATGGCCGCCGGAGCCGTCGCGGTGGCGCTGGGCGCGAAATTCTGCTCGCTGTCCCTCACCGATATCATCGCCCTGATCGCCTTGATCCACTTCGTCAACACGATTTACGTGGTGAAAGTCGCCCGCTTCCGATAAACGGCGCTAAGAAAAATGCTGTTGCCGCGTCTTCTATGGCAGAACCGATTTCAAAAGATCTTTCGGGCACTCGAAATGCCTGAGCCGTCCCGGGATTACTTTTGCAATCGATTCTGGCGGAATAAGAAATATCCAACGGAGTCGTCATGTTTGGAAGTGACAGTGATTTCGAAGCGCGTTTTCTGACATTGATTCACGATAAGAACGCTTATTTTCACGCCATTGCGGTGCGGATCGTCAATTCCGGTTCCGACGCCCAGGATGCGGTTCAGGCCGCGTTGATCAAGGGGTGGGAGAAGCGTCGGAGCTTTCGCGGTGAATCGACCCTTTCCGGCTGGATCGGGCGGATCGTGATCGCTGAAAGCTACAATCTGGTCCGCCGCCGCCTGAAAGAAGTGAAGCGCCTCGACGGCTTCGAGCCGGACCCCGGTTCCGGCGGGAACGACCGGCGGCTTGAAATACTCGACGCCGTCGTCGCCGGATTGCCGGAGCTTTACCGGGAGACGGTTCATGTGGCGATCCTCGGCGGGCTTGACGGTGAAAGCGCGGCGCGCGAGTTGGGATGTTCGCCCAATACCCTTTATCAGCGCGTTCACAAGGCCAAGGAACTCATCAAAGCGGGATTTGAAGCATATGAAAAAGATGAATGAGCAACTCGAGGAGCTTCTGGAATTGAAGCGGCTCTCCGCTTCCGCCGAAGCGGTTCCCGACGCCGGGGATGTGGCGGCGGCTTTCCTGGTGCGGATCCGGCGCCGCCGGAGGCGCCTGGGGTGGTCGTTGGCGCTGGCGGCTTCGCTGCTGCTGGCGTTGGCAGGGGTGCTTTTCCTGCCGGGGGCGAAAGAAACGGCAATCGCGCCGAGGATTGCGCTCAACGGCATGGAATTGCTTGAGGCGCAGCGGCTCTTCGGCGACGAGGTTGCGGTGGCGTTCCTCAACGGCGAATTGATCACCGGCGAACGGCTTTCTCCGGAAAAGCCGAACCTCCGGCTGTCGCTCGAATTGGTCGATCCCGCGACCGGAAAGAGCTCCAGACTGATTTTCGCAGGGAGCGACAACGACACGATCGTGCTCGATTCTCCGCTGCTGGCCGGTGAAATCATCCTCTCCCGGAGCGACTGCGAAACCACCGTGGTCGAGTATCTGCTGCGGACCCGGAAAAATCTTGAAATCCGCAACATCGCGCTGGTGCATCATGGTTAAGCAATTGATTTTATCGTTACTGTTGTTGGTGAACGCGACGTTTGCCGCCGATTCTTTCGACATCGAGTCGGGGAAGGCGCAAGCCATTCCCAGGAGCGGCAGTTGGACGCTCCTTGCCGCGCACGGCCGGGTGCTGGCGCAGGGGGAGGGCGAGGTCGCGCTCAATCTGCCGGAGCTCGAGACCAATACCCGGCTGGATGCGGTGCTGGCGATCGGCGAACGCCGGAGCGAGGTCCGGATCTGGTCGCCGCGCCAGCTGGGTGGATTCGCCGCCGATTTTCGCGGCGCCGACGCCCTGCGGAAAAAGCTTGCCGCGCGCGGATTGGGGAGCGTTGAACGCGGCGGAGAGGTCAAAATCATGGTCAGCGACCGCTTCGAGCCGGATTGCGCCGCGCCGCTGCTGCTGGTGTTTCCCACCCGGCGCGAATTTCCGTTTCCCATCGGAAAAGGCTATGACAAGGTGCTTTTGTCCCTCGGCGGCGGTAAGCTCGGACTTGTGTTCGACGACCGGACGCGGATGATCGACGTCAACGGCTCCGGCGGTTACGTCGAGCTCCGGGCAGGCTCGCGGCGGACGGTTGTGTTTTCCCCGGACTTTGATTTTGAAAAAATCACCAATATCCTGTTGCTGAAACAACTGATCGAAGGAAAAGAACGATGAAGCGATTGTTGCTGATGATCCTGCTGGCCGGGGCCATGACGCTGGCGGCGGACACCGCGAAGGAGCGCATGCTCCGGCAATATCTGCCGATCGGGCGGATGCTCAATGAGGGGAAAGAGAAAGAGGCGATTGCCGAGCTGGAAAAGATCGCGCCGGACAATCTCTATTCCAGCTCGACGCTGATCGTGATTTATTCGCGCGGCTATGCAGGACAGAAGATCGATTACGCCAAAGTCAAGAAGTATTGGGACGTTTGGTGGAAGCTGTGTGATCGGCTTCAGTATGGTACCTCCTTCTGGAATCATGAGCACCATATGATCCGCGCCTATGTGCCGGGCGGCGGGGGCGCGACGATGGGATTCGAGCCGGCCAACCTTTCCGGCAAAGGTCCGGTCAGGTGGGAGCCGATCCGTATGGAGGGAACTTATCCGCTGAAAGAGTGCGTCAGGGAAAAAATGACCATGATCGGCGGCGGCGTTCCCGGGCAGGTGCTGGCGGTTTATCGAGGCCATATGATGACGCCGGAGTATATCAAAGCGGAACGCGAGCTCGGCAGTCTCTCTGGAACCCTTGCGCCGTACCGGGATGCGTTTGTCCATCTGGAAGCGGATGTCTATTCCCTCCCGGCGGATGGATTCGACCCGCTCGTCGACGCGGCCGGAAGGGGACACATTCCGTCGATGCTCGCCTGTGGAAAGATTTTGCGGCGCAATCGATTCAACATTCCGGTCGACCTTACGCGTTCGCGAGGCTATTTTGAAAACGTGATCATGGAATCCGACAAGTACCGGGCGATCGGCTGCAAGCATGCCGACAAGTGGAGGGCGGCCGCCGAAAAAATGCTTTTGCTCACCCCCGACCCCGCCTGGAGCCGACAGGAACTTGAAGAGGCGCGCCGGAAAGCGATACGGATCGGAAGCGTAGAGGATCAGCAGCTCTTTACCGACGCGATTGCCGCCAAGTCGCCGTCGTATGCGAAAGCCGTTGAAGGGCGGAAATTGATGATGAAAGACCGCAAGCAGGCCCTGGCGCTGCTGACGGAAGCGGGCGAAGCCGGGGAAAAGGAAGCCATTGAAGTATTGGTCCAGACGCCGTCCGGAGAACCAGGCGGCTGGTATTATTGTTACCTTGCGGGCCGTAATGGCATGAAGCCAAGGGGGGCGGGGGATTATTATCAGGAGGCGATGGGGCGCTTGAGTCAGGAGCGCTTCAGAATGAAGCCTGACGAGTATCGCCGGGCGCTGACTTTGCTTGCCGAACACTCTTCGCTGGCGAAGAAAGACCTTGCCATGCTCGACAATATGCCGAAACCGCCTTCGGCACGGACGGCGCTGGAAGTTGTGTTCGACGATAAGATTTTCACGCTCTCGCGCCGGAAAACACATGACTCCGAAGCATTCAAATTCACCGCCGGAAGCGCGGTCGACAAGGCGGCGGTCGAAATCAAACTCCCGGAGCAGGAGATGGCGGGGTGCTTTGCGGTGTTGACCTGCAAGCCGGAACTGCGCTCAAAGTTGAAAGGCTTCACCTCCGAGCGGCGGGGAAACAATATCGTCAAGGTGCCGTTCAGCTCCCAGAGCGGTATTTCGCCGGGGAGTCGTCTCGATGGTGTTTCGCTTGCGGTCTCCGGCCTGGCGGCGGGCGATGAATTCACGCTTTCGGTGCATGATTCGGCCAAAACCGGCAAACCGCCCGCCGGCAGCCGGTAAGCGTAGCCCGAAACTTATAAAAAAACGCCCGAAGATGAAAAAATTTACGCCATGCCATCCGACCCGGAT
>JAVBUI010000348.1:0-6406 GCA_031555495.1 Victivallaceae bacterium
CCAGACCGCCGCCCCCGCCAGCAGCACCTTGAAGCCGGGCTGATCGCGCCGCAAACCGAAAACGCCGAAAATCGCCAGCGAAGCCGCCACCCCGGCAAACAACAGCGCGTCGAAGGCATTGAACCAGACCCACCGATACCCCCTTCCGGCGGCGGCGCAGAAGGCGCGGTGGTTTTCCCAGCACTGCAGCGCCGCCGGGATCAGCGGCAGTCCGGCCAGCTGGAAGGCGAAAAACACCATCAGTCCCCCTTCCCCCAGCCCCGCCAGCAGCCGCCAGCGGGCGCGGGAGCAAGCGAAAACCAGCGCGGCAAGCAGAATCACCGCCCCCGCGCCGAGGGTGAAAGTCGCGAGCACGCCAAGCGTGACGCCGGTCAGGAGCGCCCAGTGAATTTTGTCCGATTTCAATGCTTCCAGCGCGAAGAAAAGAGCGAGCGAGGCGAGGAAAAAATAAAAGACATCGTAGTGCCCGAGGAACAATACTCCCGCTCCGGAGCCGAAGACGACGAAGAGCGAAGAGAGTCCCGGCAGCCGGGCCCGCAGCCGATAGAGCGTGCCGAGGAGCAGAAGTTTTCCCGCGGTCAGCGCCGCGATGAAGAGCACGGTCAAATTGAGCGCCGCGTGCCGCGCCGCTTCGCCGTCCATCGGAGGAAGCAGGATTTTTTCATCGCCAAGCTCGCGCAGATCGGCGGCCGCGTCCGGCAGCAGCGCGCTCCCAAGCCCGGAGGGCATGGCATGCAGCGCCGCCGCCGTCAGCAGGACGTTGCCCGGCGGGTGGACGTGGCGGTGAAGCGGCACTTCGCCCGTTTCCGGCGTCAGCACCCGGCGCGCGAAGTTGCCCGTCAGGTCGCCGGGTTGCGTCGCGGTGAGCGCCGACTCCAGGTAGCCGGTGGCGAAGGGATTGAGAATCGCCACTGCGCTCTCGGTCACTCCGGCCCGCCCGTTGCGGAGCAGCGCGCAATCGGCGGCCAGTCCGGCCAAGGCAATCGCCGCCATCAAGGCGAAACACTTCGCGCCGCGTCGGAGCTCCGGCTGCCGGTCGAGCCGCGACGCGATCAAAGCCGCGGCGGCGAAAGCGCCGAGCGCGACCAGATGATGCTCGAGCCTGCCGCCCAAAGCGCCGGTCCTGAACCACTCCCACTGTCCCCGCGCCCCACCGAGCGGCCAGTCGGTGCCGAGGATGATAAAAGCGAAGACCGGCGGCAGCGCCAGCGCGGCGGCGGCGACGGCGGCCCGGAGAATATTGCGTACTTTTTGGTGATGCATCTTGAAATTCCTGAATAACTCCCGATATTATAGCGACGCAATTATCTTTTTTCAAATCGGGAGCCCGGAATTTTGGTCAGAACGCACTACGAAGCTCTTCTTGAAGCGGCGCTTCAGGGAGCCAGGCTGGAAAAACACGATCTTATCACGCTGCTGTCGGCCGAAACGCCGGAGGAACTATCCATGCTTTTCGCCGCCGCATACCGGATGAAGCTGCGGTACGTGGGCGGCGTGGTCCGTTTGCGGGGACTGATCGAAATCTCCAACATCTGCGTCAAGAACTGTCATTATTGCGGCATCCGGCGCGGCAACACGGCTCTGGCGCGCTACACCATGACCCGCGAAGAGATTCTCGACGCGGCCCGGCTTGCGCTTGAATTTGATTACGGCTCGGTCGTGCTTCAGGCGGGCGAGCGCTGCGACCGGGAGTGGGCGGACTGGATCGCCGGGATCATCCGGGAGATCAAGGAATTATCGGGGGGGCGGCTCGGCATCACTCTTTCGCTTGGTGAAGAGACGCGTGAAACCTACCGGAAATGGTTCGAAGCCGGGGCGCACCGGTATTTGCTCCGGATCGAATCGTCCAACCCGGAGCTCTATGCCAAAATGCATCCGGCCGACCATCATTTCGCACGGCGCGAGCAATGTCTGGCCGACCTCGGTGAAATCGGTTATCAGGTCGGCACGGGAGTGATGACCGGGCTGCCGCGGCAGGATGCGACCGACCTGGCCGAAGATATTCTGTTTTTCCGCCGTCATGACGTGGACATGATCGGAATGGGGCCTTACATTCCACATCCGGCGACGCCGATGGGGCGGGAGTGCGGAGATTTCGACCCGGCCCGGGCGTTGCTGGGGGCGCGCAAGATGATCGCGGTGACGCGCCTTGCGCTGCGCGATGTGAATATCGCTTCGACCACGGCGTTGCAGGCGCTGGCTCCGGACGGGAGGGAGCAGGGGCTGCTGTCGGGGGCGAATGTGATTATGCCGAATATGAGTCCGGCGGCGAACCGTCCGGCTTACGCGCTTTACACGGGGAAGCCGGGGCTCGACGAGAATGCGGAGGAGACCCGCGCGGCGCTGGAGAAAGCGATTGCCATGATCGGGGAAAAGATCGGATACGGGGAATGGGGGGACGCCCCGCACAGCGTGCCCAAGCGCCGGTAGGGAGCGGAGCGCACCAGCGCGGAGCGACGGTCCAGGGCAATGCCCTGGCGGGATTCCAAAGGGCAGCGCCCTTTGGTGGAGTGTGAGGTGAAACCTCGCCGACTCCGCCCGGGCGCAGCCCAGCTCAAGAACCGCGACGCAAGTCGCGGTGCGAAGCCCGGTCCGTGCGAGGCCGCCAGGCCGGAGCGAACGTTCCCCTTGGAATACACGGCGTGTGGATTATTTTTGCAAGCGGTATGGGCTTGGATTGCATCGCTCCGGCCTGACGGCCTCGCTCGGGCCGGGCTCAGCGGCGGAACTGCGTTCCGCTTCTTGAGCTGGGGGCTTCGCCCGGCGACCGCGAGGCTCCGCCTCACACTCCGCCAAAGGGCTGTGCGCCCTTTGGATTCCGCACCAGGGCCTCGCGGCCCTGGACCCGTCGCTCCGCGCTGGTGCGCTCCGCTCCTTACGGGCGCTTTGGCACACTTTTAAATTTCCCGTTTTTTGATATTTTTTTTGATATTTTTCACAATTTTACACATTTTTATCTTGCTTTTTGATTTACCCCTCTTATATTTCCGCTATCATGAAAATTTCATCCATCAGCAAATTTCTCGAAACGCGCCTGCCCGAGCTCCGCTTTGCGGCGGACCGGCGCGGACTGCCGTATGCTCCCACCGACGAGCACATCCATGAAGAACTCTACCAGCTCACGCTCGGACAGGGCGACGGCGTCGTAACCGTCGGACACCGCAGTTTTGAAGTCGCACCCTCCCGTTTCTTCATCGCCAACCCGCGCGAACTCCACGGCCTCTCCGACCGCCGCGGCGGCACCTTCGCCAATTTGAGCTGCCGCTTCCTCCTCCCCGGCTTCCCCGGCCCGCTGCTGGCAACCAAAGTCGAACTCGATGAAGCAAATGCCGAACGCGGCCTCGAACTCTTTGCCCGGCTGACCGCCGAATTCGCCGCCGACACCCGGCCCGGCCGGATCCGCGCGTCGCTTGCGCTGGCCGAATTGCTGCTGCTGCTCGAAGAACACGGGCACGCCGCGCCGCACGCCGCCAACAGCCGCCCGGTGGAGGAGGCGCTCGAATTCATGCGCGCCAATTTCAAAAACGGAATTTCGGTCGAGGAAGTAGCCCGCGCCGCCGCCGTGACGCCGGAACACCTGAGCCGCAGTTTTCACCGCGAAACCGGCAACAAACCGCTTGAATATCTGCAGCGGCTCCGGCTCGGCTACGCGCTCGACCGCCTTTTCAGCTCGCGCCGGAAACTCGGCGAAATCGCCGCCGAAGTCGGCTTCTCCAATCTCAAAACCTTCAACGCCGCGTTCCAGAAACGCTACCGTTGCAGCCCCGGACAATTTCGCAAAGCGCATATCGAAGAACAACCAAAGGACAAATGATGAAACGCAGGAATTTCACCTTGATCGAATTGCTCGTCGTAATCGCCATCATCGCAATCCTCGCCGCCATGCTGCTTCCGTCCCTCAACGCCGCCCGCGAAAAGGCGAAATCGATCAACTGCGTCAGCAACCTCCGCCAGGCCGGACAGTCGTTCCTGCTCTACGGCTCCGATCACAACGAAAACATCGTCACCACCACCGCCCACCACCCCGCCTGGCCCGGCCCGCTGATGCCGGAGCTCGCCGCGCGTTTCAACACCAAAATGGGCGGCGCTTATCTCCAGAATTACAAAGTCACCTTCTGCCCCTCGACGCAGATGGAAAACAACAGCTTCTACTACTCCTTCGGCATCGTCGTCCCGGAAGTGACCATCGTCCGCGACGCCTTCAAATGGACCAGCCTCAACAACGCCGACACCACCATGATCGCAATGCCGCTCTTCCTCGCCGCCGCCCCGGCCCGCACCATGCTGCTGGCCGACTCGACCGTGGCGAGCACGCCGGAATTCCGGAACGGCTACTTCCGGCTCAACAACGGTCAAACCAACGGCAACTTCGCCTTGCGCCACCGTTCGTTCGGCAACGCGCTCGCGCTCGACGGGCACGTCGAATCGCTCTCTCTCCTCCAACTTCAGGCGCAAAAGCTCTATTATCAGAAAATGCGCGAATCCTACTACAGCGATCCCGTGGGCGGGCTCAACAAGTGGCGGATCAACATCGCCTCCGCCGTCGTCGCCGACCAGAGCCGCGTGTCCTGGACGCCGCCGAATTGAGGATCGTCATGGAAACTTACGATTTCAGCTTTGCCGGATGCCGCAAGACCTTTCCGCCGTTCGCCGAATACCCCGCCGAAAGCTTCGGCATCTTCCCCGGAGGCGGCGAAGACCTGAGTCCAGTCGTCCAGCGCGCGATCGAAGCAATCGGGCGCAAAGGCGGCGGAGCGTTGGTCTTCGGCAAAGGCGATTACGCCTTTGACCGCCCGCTCCTGCTCGATTTCAGCAATTTCGCGATCCGCGGCGCGGGCCCCGAAACCCGGCTCAGGCTCAGGAAACCGCAAACCCAACACCACGCGAGCCCGTGGCTCTCGCCGGCGCTGATCACCGCCGGGAGTTCGCTCCAGAGCCTCGAGAAGTTCTGGGGGGTCAAGCCGTCACGCCCGATCATCGAACGCGGCCTCTCGGGCGCGGGCGGGATCGAAATGACCGGCGACATTGAAGAACCCGAATTTCTCACCGGAGTCGAAGCCGTTTACGCCGACGGCTCCTTTGACGCCGCCGATCTGTCCCGGATCAAACCGGGCGACCACATTCTTCTTATCATGCGGAACAACGATGACGACGGCACGCTTCTCAAGCGGCTGCTTGCGCCGTGTGAAAATTTTCACCCGCTCCAGCGGAGCGCGCTGCTGGCGGGGCCGAGCCGCGCGGCGAGCTTCCAGTTCCTGGCCGAAGTCGCGTCGCTCAAGGGGCACCGCGTCAGGCTTGCGACGCCGATTCCCGAGACGCTCGACATGCGCTTCACGCCGGAGCTCTACCGCGTCCCGACGCTGCGGAACATCGTCGTCGAAAAGTTGACCTTTGCGTGCGACTGGCGCGGTCCCTACCTCCACCACGGCGGCGGCCTTCATTCGCCGGAAGAAAGCAACGAAATGGATTACGGCTGGAACGCGGTTAAATTCTTCCGTTGCGCCGATTGCGTCATCCACGATCTGAAGGTCGAAGACTACAGTTCGGCGGTGGAATTGATCGATTGCACCGCCGTCACCGTTTCGCGCCTTCACATTCTCGACCACGATGCCCACGGCGGCCACTACGGCGTGAAAGTCTACGCCCACGCCGCCAACAACCTCTTTTGCGACATCACTCTCGACGCTTACCGCACCCACGCGGTCAGCTGCGAAGGCAACTCCTACGGCAACGTCTTCCGCAACTTCATTGCCGGCGGAGACAACGCGCTCAACCCGTCGGAATTCGACCTCCACGGCTTCGCCGATCTGCCGTTCGCCCCACCGGGACACAACCTCTTCGAACACTTCCGGGGCATCGGCAGGATCACCGGGGGCGGCTCCAAATTCAACCTGCCGCACTGCGGACGCGGCAACGTGTTCCGCGACATCGAATTCGATCCGTCGGTCAAAAATCTCTTCTACTCCTGGATCGCCGCCGATACCGGCGGCCCCGACGCGGACCAGTTCCCCGGCTCCATTCTCGAACATTTATCAATCAAGGCATAAGTTTATGAAAAAACTCCTCTGTTCCCTCGCACTCGCCCCCATCCTGCTCGCCGCCGCCGACTCGGCGTTTTATCAGGAGTTCGTCAGGTTCAAAGAGGGCAAAGGTGCTCCGGGGCTGCCGGATTTCTCCTACGCCGGATACGCGATGGGAGAAAAAGCGATCCCCCCCGCAGCCGGTAAAATCTTCGCCGTAACCGATTTCGGGGCAAAACCGGACGACGGCGGATGCGACCGCGACGGCATCGCCAAAGCGATCGCGGCGGCCGAGGCCAACGGCGGCGGCATCGTCTATTTTCCGAAGGGGCGTTACCTGGTCGCCGAGCGGGACGATATTTTCGACGGCTTCACCATCAACTGCC
>JAVBUI010000042.1:0-7964 GCA_031555495.1 Victivallaceae bacterium
GTATGACGAAGCGGTCGACGGATTCAAGTTTACTGTCGAAAACGACGTGTTGAAGTACACGCAGATCGCGTAAGCGCCCCGGCGCGCCAAAGCGTCGGTAAGGAGCGGAGCGCACCAGCGCGGAGCGACGGGTCCAGGGCCGCGAGGCCCTGGTGCGGATTCCAAAGGGCGCACAGCCTTTTGGCGGAGTGTGAGGCGGAGCCTCGCGGCCGCCGGGCGACGCCCCCAGCACACGATGCGCACCGAAGTTCCGCCGCGGAGCCCGGTCAACGCGGAGGCCGCCAGGCCGGAGCGACCGTTCTCCCCGGGATACGAAGCGCTTTGATTTTTTCTGTAAGCCGTACGGGCTTGGATGGCATCGCTCCGCAGGCGCTACGCGCCCGCGTCGCTCGGACCGGGCTCAGCTCGCGACTTCGTCGCTCTTCGTGAGCTGGGGGCGTCGCCCGTCGACCGCGAGGCTCCGCCTCACACTCCGCCCAAGGCTCCTCGCCATTGGAATCCCGCCAGGGCCGCGAGGCCCTGGACCCGTCGCTCCGCGCTTATGCGCTCCGCTCCTTACCGGCGCAGCGGCACGCCATGGCGGATTTTTTCGCCCCTCTTCCTTTCATTTCCCGAAAAAGATGCTATATTATCAAATGTCCTCAGAATTTTACGTCGCACGGGAAGGCCATTGAACTCAATGGATGAAAATACACGCAAATATCGGTCGCTGATTGTGATTCCCCGGCGCTGGGGAATCCTGCCGACACTCGATTTCTATGTTTTCCGCGAATTCATGATCAAGCTCAGCGTTTTGCTGCTGGTCTTCATCATCCTCTTCATCCTGAGCGACGTCTTCAACGACCTTGGCGACTTCCTCGACGCGAAGTCCTCGATGCACGACTTCGCCACTTACCTCCTGCTCCGGCTTCCCGGCAACATCCGCTTCGTATTGCCGATTTCAATGCTGCTCGGCTGTATGTGGACGATGGCCACCTTCGGCAAAAATATGGAAGTCACCGCGATGCGTGCTTCCGGCGTGTCGCTCTTCCGCTGCGGCGGCCCCATCCTCATGGTGGGACTGGCCGTCACCTTGGTCAACATCTATTTCAATGAAGAACTGGTTCCTTATACCGAACGCGAAGCCACTGTCATCCGCAACAGTTCGGTCAAAAAAATCGAAGCGCAGAAGCTCCTGACCTACCGCAGCCCCGACCGCGACCGGAACTGGTTTTTCAGCTCCTTCATCTCCGGCAAAGAGAATTCCGGGGTGATCCTGAAGAAATACCGCGCCGACGGCACGCTCGAGTGGGACATCACCGCCGCCAGCGTCGCCTTCGACGAAAAACACGGCTGGCGTTTCGTGCGCGTTATCCGCACTCCCTACAGCCGGGACGGACTGATGCCCAAACAGTCGGAACACCTGGCGGAGAAGACCTTTTCTCTCGCCGAAATTCCGGAAACGCCCGAGGATATTTTCAACGCGATCAAGGACGAGGAAGAGCTTCCCACCTGGGTGATCTGGAGCCTGGTCAGCCGCAATCCGGATATGTCCAGCCGGGTGAAGGGGCTTTATATGACGGTTTTTTATTACCGGCTGGCTTTCCCGTGGGCGTGCTTTCTCTCCGTTTTTCTCGGAATCCCGCTGGCGACCAAAAACGAACGTTCGGGGAGCTTGCTGGCGATTATCATGGCGCTGGTGATTATTGTCGTCTATATTGTTCTTGCGCAAGTTTTTCTGGTGCTGGGGAAACGGGGCGTGATGCCCCCGGTCATAGCCGGTCTGGCGCCGACGGTCGGATTTATCATCTACGGCTATTGCAAGGTCTTTTTCAACCGGGCGTAAAAAAAAGTATTTTTTTTCACGGGAAAAAACTTGCCTTTTTGAGGGATAAGGTGTATAATTACATTTGTTTTAGTGGCGACGGGGGGATTGGTGACGCGAAGAGTAGAGTTGACATAAATAACGGAGGAAGTAAACACTCATGGACAGTCGCAATAATTTAAGGGCGGCGATCGACCGCGCCCGGCTGATGATCCGATTGTCGGTCATCAGTCTCGTCGCATCCGCGGTATTGCTCGGGCTGGTTGTGACGCTCGGCGTCATCCAGGACAAGTTCGCAGGTTCCGATGTTTTCGCGTTCGCGCTCATTCCGCTTTCGGCCTCGCTGCTGTTTTCAGTGGCCTCGCTGATCTACGGCATGCTCGACAGCGCCGCCGCGGTTGAAAATGAAGAAAAATCGCTGCTCGAAAAACGCAAGGAGAGCAACCGCGCCTTCAACGTCGAGGAAGACGTCCGTTTCACGGCCGGGCGTTCGTTTGAAAACTACCGCAAATATGCGCCCTACGTTGTTACCGTGATTGCGGCGCTCGGCGTCGCCCTCTTTCTGTTTTTGTTCTACCGTTACTGGAATTTCCGCATGGGTGGGCGGGCGCTGCCTTTGAATTCTCTCAACTCCGCGCTGGTTTCGGCGATCCTGATGCTGTTGACGATTTTCACCGGCGCGTTCTACGTCGGTCAGTCGCGCAATCAGGCCTTCCGCTGGCTCCGCCCGGTCGGGAGCTGGATGGTCGCCGCCGCCGGCGTGATGCTCTGCGCGACCGTGAGCTCGATCTGCAATCACTACAAAATGCCCACCGTCGACACCAAGCTCGCCTGGGTGCTCTTCTGGATCGTCGCCGTGCTCGGAGCCGAGTTCGTGCTCAACTTCATCATCGAATTCTACCGTCCGCGCACCCTCGAGGAGACGCGGCCGATTTTCGAAAGCCGTCTTTTGGCCCTCTTCACCGAGCCCGGCGGCGTCATGCGCAACATGGCCGACGCGCTCGACTACCAGTTCGGCTTCAAGGTCTCCGGCACCTGGATTTACTCGTTCATCGAGCGTTCGCTCTTCCCGCTGGCGGTGGTCTGGCTGGCGGTGCTCTGGCTCTCCACTTCGATTTACGAAGTGGGCCCCGACCAGATCGGCATCCGCGAGCGTTTCGGCAAAGTAGTTTCGGTCACGCCTCTCAAGTCGGGCGTCTATTTTGAGCTTCCGTGGCCCTTCGGCGGCGTCAACCGCTTCTCCTGTTCCAGGGTTCATGAAATTTCAGTCGGCGCCAAGAGCGGCGTCGCCGAGGAGAAGAAACGGCCGGAAGTCGTCCTCTGGACCAAGGCCCACATGGACAACGAAAACGAATTCATTGTTGCGGTCGAGCCCGAAGGGACCACCCCCCATACCGAAAAAGACCGCAAGGTTTCGATCGCTTTCATCGGCCTGGCAATGCCGGTCCAGTACCGCATCCGCGAAAGCCAGATCATGGACTACGCCTATGCCAACCGCGACTCCGAAGCGATCCTGAAACGGATCAGCGAAGAGGTCGCGACTGAATATTTCGCCAGCTGTTCTCTGATGCACATCATGTCCGACGGCCGCCACGTCGCCGCCGACACCATGCGCGACCGCATCCAGCAGCGCGCCGACCGGAACAAGCTCGGCATCGACGTAATCGCGGTGAACCTCCTCGACGTCCACCCGCCGGTGGAGAAAGTCGCTCCCGCCTTCCAGGAAGTCATCGGCGCGATGGAGAAAAAAGAGGCGGCCGTCCTCGCCGCCAAGGCCTATGCGGTCAAAGTCCTTCCCGCCGCCGACTCCGAAGCCGCCCGGATCCGTCAGGAAGCCGCGTCCTACCGTTACCGCATTGCCAAGGTTGCGGAAGCCGAGGCGCAGCGCTTCAATAAGCAATTGATCAGCTATCTTGCGATGCCGGAGATGTTCATGCTCAGCTCCCGTCTGGAGCTGCTTGAAGTCGATACCGCCGACATCCGCAAGTTCATCCTGAGCTCTTCGCTGCAAAACGAAGTTTACGAGCTCAATTTCGAGCAGAAGGAACGGCTCGACCTGGTCGACGCCGACCTCGGCACGCTGGTTAACAAAAATTAAGATGCAAAAAGATATAAAGTGAGGAGCGGATTTATGAAGATGAGTAATTTTTTCAAACACTGGCCGACGGTTCTCCTCGGTCTGGTGGTCGCGGTGGTGCTGTTGCTGGCGATCGTCACCTTCCAGGTCAACCAGACCGAATGTGCGGTGATGACCACGCTCGGGCGGATTGAGTCTTACAATCCGGAGCCGGGGCTCCACTTCCGCTGGCCGTATCCCTTCCAGCGCGTCTATAAGTTCGACCGGCGCACCCGCTGCTTCGAAGGCAATGCCGGCAAGCTCGAGGAATCGACCACCGCCGACGGGCAGAATATCCTGGTCGGGATTTTCGTCAACTACCGCATCAGCGATCCGGTGAAGTTCTTCACCTCTTTTGAGCAAATCACCGAAGCTGAAAAGCAGCTCAACAACTGGATGCGCGACGCGCGTAACGCCACTTTCGGCCGCTACCGCTTTGACCAGATCATCAATACCGATGCAAAGACCATGAAGCTTTCTTCAATCCAAAGTGAAATCAAGAAGGAACTGTTTGGCCGCGCCGCCGCCTTCGGTCTTGAAATTCAGGCGGTCGGGATCAATACCATCAACGTGCCCAGCACCATTAGCGGAGCGGTCTTCGATCGGATGATCCAGGAACGCAAGGTCGCCGCTCAGGATTATCTCGCCAAAGGTGCAACGGAGGCCTCCAACATTCGTATCGAGGCCGACAAGCAGCGCGCCGCGATCCTGACCGACGCCGAAGCCGACGCCAAGAAGATCCGCGCTGAGGGGGACGCCGAAGCCGCCAAATATTACGAAGTCTTCAAGGAAAACCCGGAACTCGCCGTTTTCCTGCGTAAGCTCGATTCGCTGCGGCGGATCATGAAGGGCCGCACCACGCTGGTGCTCGACACCAATGCGGCGCCGTTCGACCTTCTGAATCCGGGCGCCGAAAATCTCAAGCCCGCCGCCGGTCCGGCCGCGAACAAGCAGTGACGCACTCGAGGAGTACTTGAATTATGGCGGAAATTGATAACAAGAGCGCGGAATTCGACACCTCCGGCCAGTATGACTCCGGTCTTCAGGCTCTGGTGCGCAGTCTTCGCATGGCGTTTTTCCTGTTGCTGATCCTGATCATCGGCATGCTGATCTACTTCTTTACCCTCGGCGGCTACGTTGAGGTCAAACCGCAGGAATCGGTGATTGTGTTGCGGTTCGGCAAATTCCTCAAAACCTACGACATCGGCTGGTCCTGGTACTTCCCGTACCCGGTCAGTCAGTTCGTCATTGTCCGCACCAGCCCGCAGTTCCTGCAAATCAACTTCACCGCCGACGACAGCTCGATCGACGGCGGCGACCAGCAGGGCCGCGAGCTCGAACCCGGTCGCGACGCTTACTTGATCACCGGTGACGCCAATATCGTCCACGCTTCGTGGAACATCGTTTACCAGATCTCCGACGTCAAGCGTTATTACGAAAACACGCAGACTCCGCCCAAGCCGACCGATCCCGACGTCCTCGAGCAGGATCCGGCCGGATACGCCGGACGGCGCGGCCCGCAGACGATGCTGATCAATTACTTCCGTCAGGCGGTGCTTCAGGTCACCTCGGGCAAGCCGGTGGATGAAATTCTCTACACCGGGCAGAGCGCCTACCGCGAAGAAGTCCAGCGCGTCTTTGCCGCGCTGGTCAAGGACGCCGCAATCGGTGTTGAAATCACCGGGGTAACCCTCGACCGCGCTTATGCGCCGCTCAAGACCAAGGCCGCCTTTGACGAAGTCTCCTCCGCGAGCAATACGATGTCGACTTTGATCAACGAAGCGCGCGAATATCAGGTTCGCCTCGGCAACGAGGCCCAGGCCACCAAGGTTTCGATTACCGCCGAAGCCGAAACCTATCGCAAACGCGTGGTCTCCGAGGTTCAGGCCGAAAGCATTTACTTCAAGAGCATCGCCGAGGCCTACGCCGCCAGTCCCAAAACCGTGCTGATGGCGCTCTACAACCAGACGCTCGCCGATGTCCTCGAAGCCCAGGACGGCAAATACATTCTCGGCACCGAAACGGCCGCCGGCCGTAAACAGGTCCGTCTCAAGATCAATCCGGAACCGGTGCGCAAGGCCAATCCGGCGAATACGGAGGCCAGGTAATGGAAACGCAAAAGAAGCACGATTGCTGTCCGGAACACGCCGGTCATAATCATAGCCACAACGGCTGCGGATGCGGCCATGACCACGATCACGATCATGACCACGATCATGCCGCCGCTCCGGCGGGAGCTCCACGTGCCGTCTGCCCCTGCGGGCACGACGACCCGGTCGGCGGCGCCGGCCACGACCGCTCGATGGGACGGATCTCCGCGGCCCTGATCGGGGGGGTGCTGATCATCAACAGCTTCATCCTCGAATGGCTGCTGCCCCAACAACAGTTTTCGGCGATGTTCAGCGCGCTTGCCGGTGCGGTGATCCTGGCGCTTCCGATCGTGCTGACCGCGATCCGCGACCTGATCCACGGCAAGGTTTACATGAATGAACTCGTGGCGCTCGCCATCCTGGCGGCGCTGGCGAGCAGTAATTATCAGTCCAACGGCAGCGGCGACTTCCAGACGGCGGGGATCATCGCTTTCTTCCTGCTGCTGACGATCATCATCGAAACGCGCACCGCCAGCGGCGCGCAGCGTTCGATCGAGGAGCTGATCAAGCTCACTCCGAACACCGCCCGCCGCCTCGACGGCGAAAACGAAGTCGAAGTCGAAGCGGTCGGACTCAAGATCGGCGACGTGATCCGCGTCCGTCCCGGCGAAAACTTCCCGGTCGACGCCAAGATCCTCCGCGGCGAAAGCACCGTCAACCAGGCCTCGATCACCGGCGAATCGGTTCCGGTCGAAAAGTTCGTCGGCGACGAAATCTACGCCGGCACCCAGAACCTGACCGGTCTGGTCGACCTCGAAGTTACCAAAGTCGGCGAAGACACCACGCTCGGCAAGGTCAAGGAAATGATTCTCGCCGCCGAAGGCAGCCGTCCGCCGGTGGTCCGGATCATCGACCGTTACGCCGGTTATTACACCCCGACCGTGCTGATGCTCGCGGGAGTCACCTGGTGCTTCACCACCGATATGGACCGGGTGATCACACTTCTCGTGATCTCCTGCCCCTGTGCGGTGGTGCTCGCCACTCCGACCGCGGTGGTCGCGGCAGTGGCCGCGGCGGCCCGCCTCGGCATCCTGATCAAAAACGTCAGCCACCTCGAGCTGGCGGCCAAGATCACCGCTTTCGTCTTCGACAAAACCGGTACGTTGACCGACGGCAAACTTTCGGTGGTCAAGCTCAATCCTTTCGGCTCGGTCTCGCAGGCGGAACTGCTCAAGACCGCCGCTTCCGCCGAACAGTACAGCAACCACCCGACCGCCCAGGCGTTGCAATTGCTGGCCCGCGAAGCCGGGCTCGCTCTGAATGACGCGACAGATTTCCAGGAAATTCACGGCAAGGGCGTGATCGGCAGGGTCAACGGCGAAGTCTGCCGGATCGGCCGCGCCAACTGGATGGTCGAGCAGGGCCTGACGCTTCCCGACCATGAAGGCTCCGAGCAGGAAGGCATGAGCGTCGTTTACGTCGCCCGCGGTCAGGAATTGCTCGGCTGGATCGGTTTCAAGGACAAGCTCCGCAAAGAAGCTCCGGCGATGATCGCCGACTTGCGTAAGCTCGGCGTCCGTTTCAATGCTATGGTCTCCGGCGACCGCGAATCGGTTGCCGAAGCCGTCTCCAAGCAGCTCGCGCTCGATGAATACCGCAGCGAATGTTTGCCCGAGGGCAAGGTCGAATTCGTCGAAAACGTCAAGCGCAACGCCCGCGTCGCGGTCGTCGGCGACGGCGTCAACGACGCTCCGGCGCTCGCCGCGGGCGACCTTGGTATCGCGATGGGCGCGATCGGGAGCGACATTGCCATCAACAGTGCTTCGATCGCGCTGATGACGAACGATCTCCGCCGGATTCCGATGCTGGTCTATTTGTCCCGCAAATCGCGGATGATCATCAACCAGAACAGGGTGTTCGGGATGCTCTTCGTATTCGGCGGGATGGTTCTCTC
>JAVBUI010000207.1:0-2861 GCA_031555495.1 Victivallaceae bacterium
CGCCGCCACGCCGGAAGCGGCGCTCGCGCTCGATCCCGCCGATCCGGCGGTCATCGCGGCGGAGAAGGTGATTTCGGGCGAGGACCTTTATGCGCTCGACTTCGTTTCGGCCTTCCACGACGGAGCGTTCGCCGGATGGAAAATGCCATGACGCGCTTCGCCATCGGCCCGCAAATCCTGATCGGCCCCGGGCCGATCGGCACCATGCTGTCGCACTCGGCCTCCTGTGTCGAAATGCTGAACCTGACACCGGAAGGGCACGAAACGCTGAGGAAGCTCTACCGGCAATACCTCGACGCGGGAGCGGCCTTCATCACCACCAACACCTTCGCCGCCAATCGCCACGTGCTGGAAAAAGGCGAACGCGATCACCTTTTCAACGAAATCAACCTCGGCGCGGTCGAAGCGGCGGCGGCAATGGACGTTCCGGTCCTGGCCTCTCTCGGCCCCATTGACCTCCGGGGGGCGGCGGAAGGGATCGACCTTGAAGCGATCTACTTCGAGCAAGCTGATCTGCTGACGAAAACCGGTAAAACCGCAGGCTTTCTCCTCGAAACCTTCGGCAGCGCCCGCGAAGCGGAGGCCGCGGTCGCGGCGGTCGCGAAGACCGGACTTCCCTTCATTTTCTCGCTCAACGCCAACCGCTTTTTCCCGCGCCACAGCCGCGCGGCGGCGTTGCGGCTGCTCGATCATGCGGTAAAGGCGGGGGCGGCGGCGGTCGGGTGCAACTGCGGCGCGCCGTTTCAGATCACCGCGCTTCTGCAACTCTTCGCCGAATACTTCGACTCGATTCCGCTCTACATCGCCCCCAACGCCGGAACACCGGAACTGACCCGGGGCGTGGTGCATTACAACCTCCCCGACGCGGTGCTTCAGACCGAGGCCGACAAATGGATCAAGCTCGGCGCTTCGATCATCTCCGGCTGCTGCGGCATGGAGCCGGGCCAGATGCGCCTCATCGCCGACCACTGCCGGGGCGTCGAAGTCGACCGCGGCCATCGGGCGGTCAAGACGGCTCCCCCGGCGACGGTGCGCGCGCCGGAAATTCCAATCAACCCGCTGCGGGAAAATCCGCCGGAAATCGCGCTCGAGCTCCGCTTTCCGGCGGGCGGCGATTACCGTAAAATCCTTGACGAAGTCGACGCCATCCGCCAAATCCGCCCGATGATGTTCACCGTTCCCGATTGCCCCACCGGCAATCCCGGCTGCGATCCGATGGCGGCGGCGGCGATGCTGAAACAGCGTTTCGACAATCCGGTGATGCTCCACATGTCGTGCGGCAACCGCAACTTGTGCAAGGTTTATTCCGACCTCTACGGCGCATGGGCGCTGAAAGCCGAAGCGGTGCTGGCGATCAGCGGCGATTCGCCGATGCTGGGCCCCTTCGGGCGGTTGTCGAGCCGGGTGGGCGACCTCGCCAATTCGGCGGAAATGCTGCGCCTCCTCGAGCGCCTCGGCCGGGGGGAGCTCCTCAACGATGAGCAATTGACTTCCGCGCTGCCCTTCGTCCGCGCCTGCGCGTTTTCGCCGGGGAACAACCCGGAAGCTTCGCGCCAGTGGCTCGAGCGCAAAACCGAAGCGGGCGCGGAGTGGGTCTTCACCCAGCCGGTTTTCTCCTCCGCCCAGCTCGCCGAACTCAGGCGTCTGGTGCCGAAGGAGTTGAAGCTCTTCGTCGGCGTCCTCCCCCTCTCCGGCGTCAAACAGGCGCGGAACCTCCGCAACGGCCTGATTCCCGGCGTCCGCGTCGACGACGAAACGCTTGCGCTGCTCGAAAACAGCGCCGCGCCGGAAGAGACCGCGCTCGAGGCCGCCTCGGGATTGATCCGTGAAATTCTCGCAGGCGGCGACCGCCTTTATTTGATTCTCCCCTTCAACGCCCGGAAATTCACTATTGCGGGCGAACTGTTAAGGAGTAGCAAATGAATATTGAATCGATCGTGCAATCGGACATTGAAGATGGCATCATCGACGGCGCGGCGGTGCTGTCGGGCGATGCGGAGCGGAATTTATTCGAACAGGGCTACGGCTCCGCCGTCCGGCACGGCGATATTCCAATGACAACCGACACCGTGATCGACATCGCAAGCGTCACCAAGGTTCTCACCGTCACTACCGCGCTCCTGATCGCCCGCGACCGGGACCTGGTCGATTTCGACGCGCCCTTCACCCGTTATCTGCCCGATTTCAGCGCCGAATTGTTTGAGTCAATCCCCACCGTCCGCGACCTGGCCGCCCATAGTTCCGGCTTCGGCATCACTCCCGGCGAGGAGCAGCGTGCCTATTTTGCCGAATCCGGCCCCCGGATCCTGGCTGAAATCCTGCGCCATCCGCCGGTGCGCCGCCCCCGCGAGACGGTGGAATACGCCTGCTGGAATTTCCTGCTGCTGGGATTGATTGCCGAACGCGTCACGGGGGAATCGCTGGTCACCTTCTGCCAAAGGGAAATTTTCGCGCCGCTCGGAATGTCCGATACTTCGCTGGGGAAACCCGCGACCTCCGATCCCGCCCGGCTGGCCCGGACCATCCAGACCCGGAAGCCGGGGGAAATCTCCGACTATATCGCCTTCCGGGTTTTCCGCGACGGCGGAAGCTGCGGCAACGCCGGAGCGTTCTCGACCGCCCGCGACCTCGCGAAATTCTGCCGTTGCATCCTCAAGCACGGCGAATACGGCGATGGCAAGCGCCTGTTCTCCGAAACGATGTTTCAAGAAATCACCACGCCATGCACTCCGGCGTCAAGCGACGTCGTCCGCGGCTTCGGCTGGGTGCTCGATGCTCCCCGGATCTGGCACACCGGCTGGAGCGGGCAGACGATCTTGATCGACTTCGGCAAACAACTCTTCGCCGTCGTCCTCACCAAC
>JAVBUI010000247.1:0-7371 GCA_031555495.1 Victivallaceae bacterium
ATATCTGCGTCATCGAGACCGGGCGTTATTATCCTGTCTTGCGCAACGGGGGGCCTCCTGTGCCGCTTGAGGCGGGACACTGGCTCTACGGCATGGACAGTGCGCGGAGCCGGACTGACAGGACCAGCAAGCGTGAGGTTCAGACCATCGCAGTCGGTTTCCTGTCGGGCGGCTCCATGATCCGCCTGAGCGCCTATTCCGATGCCCGGCTTTACGCCAGGTATATTTCTTCTGTCGGCCTTACATACCCGTTGTCATCTTTGCTGGAAGCGCTTGATTATCTCGCTTTTCAGGATCAATGCCACGCGGCGGCGGGCGATATCATGCGGGGGCTGCTGGGGCTGTGTCTCCAACTGATCTCGGATGAGGAACAGTTTTCCTCCCTCTCAAAACCGAAGCGGCTGTGGCGGAAAATCAGCGCTCACATCGCCTCCAATTTGTCCGGGGATCTTTCCAACCGGGCCGTTGCCCCTGTTTTTGCGGTCAATCCCAGTTACATCAACCGGCTCTGTCTTCAGCATACCGGCAAAACCTTTACCGTTTTCGTCCGGGAGCAACGCATGATCGTCGCCGCGGAAATGCTTCGCAGCGGTTTCCTCGTCAAACAGGCCGCGGATGAATGCGGCTACCATTCGGTCAGTTATTTTTCCCGCCACTTCAAGCAGGTCACGGGGATGACTCCCGCGCATTGCACCGAATGGTCTCCGGGTGATACCGATTGAGGATACGGTCTGCGGGCATTGCGCAAAGCCCCCCCGACGATGCCCGGTCCGCCGGGATTTCGAAAAAAATCGAAAATCTCTTGCTCCCCCCGCTTGTAAATTGCCGTCCCCCGTGGTACTTTATATGGAAAGACAACTATCAACAGTCTAAACCTTGATCCCCCTCGGGAAGAGTTGGATCGGCCTGAACCTCAGGTCACCGGAAGGTTGTACAGCGCCTCAGGCGCGCCCCGGAACGGGATGCTCCGGGCGGCGCGAAGCGTTTGCAGTCCTCCATTTTCCCGGTTCTTCAAGGCTTCGGCAAAAAGGATTTACAGGAAATGGAAGAGGCGAAACACATTTGCGTTTACTCCGGTTCGGCGCACCCCCAGCTCTCGCAGGAGATTGCCAAGTATCTCAGCGTCCCGCTCGGCAAGGTTCACATCACCCACTTTCCCGATGGTGAAGTCTTCACCCAGTTCGAGGAAAACGTCCGCCGCGCCGACGCATTTCTGATCCAGCCCACCTGTACTCCCACCAACGACAATTTGATGGAGCTGATGGTCATGGTCGACGCCGCCAAGCGCGCCTCCGCCGCTCGCATCACCGCCGTCATCCCGTATTTCGGCTACGCCCGCCAGGACCGCAAGGACAAGCCGCGCGTTCCGATCACGGCCAAGCTGGTCGCCAACCTCCTCGTCACCTCCGGCATCAACCGGCTGATCACGATGGACCTCCATTCTCAGCAGATCCAGGGCTTCTTCGACATTCCGGTCGACCATCTCTACGCCCGCCCGGTCCTGGTTCCCTATCTTAAGAGCATCCTCGGCCCCGAGCCGGTGGTGGTCGCGCCCGACTCGGGCAGCACCAAAATGGCAATGTCCTACGGCGACATGCTCAACGGCGGATTCGCGGTCGTCGCCAAGCGCCGGATCAACGCCACTACCGTCGCCTCTTCGCACCTCGTGGGCGACGTCCGCGACAAAGTCTGCGTCCTGACCGACGACCTGACTTCGACCTGCGGCACGCTCTGCGCCGGGGCCAAGATACTGAAGGCGCACGGCGCGGCCAAGGTTTACGCCGCGGTTTCGCACTGCCTCCTCAACGAAGACGGCAAGAAGCGTTTGCTCGACACCCCGGAAATCGAACAATTGATCACCACCGACGCAGTCCCCCAGCTCGACGACCTCGGCGGCAAAATCAAGGTGGTCAGCGTGGCTCCCTTGCTCGGCGAAGCGATCCGGCGGATTCACGACGGCAAATCGGTCTCCTCGCTTTTTTACATCAATCATTGATAGTCCAAAGATAAACTCACACGAAAGGATTCGAACGTATGGAAAACAAAGAAATTGCGGTGCAGACGCGCAGTGAATTCGGCAACAATGCCTCTCGCCGCGCCCGCAAAAACGGCATGATTCCGGCCATTATCTATGCTCCCGGCATGGAAGCGCGTCCCGTTTTCATCAACGGCGGCGACTTCGCGAGCATTGCCCGCAATCTTCCCGAAGTGCTGACTCTGGTCGACGGCGACAAGAAATTCAACGCCAAGGTCATGGAAGTTCAGATCGATCACCTGAAAGACAACTATCTCCACGTCGACTTCAAGCTCGTCGACGCGGCGAAGTAATTGCGGCGTTCCGCCGCGGCTCTTTGAAAAGCGATCCATCCGATGCAAGCTGAAAATCCCATCGCGCTCATCGTCGGCCTCGGCAATCCGGGGGCCGAATATGCGCAAACCCGGCACAACGCAGGGTTTGAGGTGATTGCCCGGCTTCTCGGCCGCCTTCCCGGGGGATTTGTTGAAACGCATGTCTCCGACAGCCGCTGTTTCGACGGGCGTTTCCGGGGCAGGGCGCTGACGCTCCAGATGCCTCAGACCTATATGAATCTGAGCGGTCTGGCGGTGGCGGGACTGGCGCGCAAGCGCAAGTTCGAGCCCGACACAATCCTGGTCGTCTCCGACGATATGGATCTTGAAGTCGGGCGGCTGCGGATTCGCCGCGGCGGCTCCGCCGGCGGGCATCACGGCTTGGAATCGATCGCAGCCGAGCTGGGCAGCGCTGGATTCGTCCGGCTGCGGATCGGCATCGGACGGGGACGGCCCGGAGATACCGTCGACCATGTCCTCGGCAAGTTCGAGGGCGAGGAAAAAGAGCAGTATTCCGGTTCGCTCGACCGGGCCGCCGACGCGGTGATCGCGATGCTGACATCCGGTGTCAGCCGGGCGATGAACCAGTTCAACACCGCGCCCAAAACAGAAAAAACGGAAGAAAACCAATAAAAAGTGAGGCGTTCCGCAAAAGCGGCGCCGCAAAAGAAAGAGGCAGCATCTTGAAAAAATACGAAGCAGTATTCATTCTCGACATCCGCAAAGTGGATGAAGCCAGCGAAGACTTCGGCAAGGAATTCACCGCGCTGGTCGAATCGCTCGGCGGCAAAGTCGAATCGGCCGTCGCGATGGGCCGCAAGCAGTTCAGCTACGACATCAACAAACGCAAGGCCGGTCTCTACTGGAATTTCGTTTTCGATCTCGAAACCGCCAAGGTCATCGACATCAAGGACAAGTACAAGCTTAACGAGAAGATTCTCCGCAACCTGATCCTGATCTACGACCGTCCGGAAAAAGCCGTCACCGCTTTGAACCTGGAATAAGCCCCGTTCCGGCCGTTCGCCGCAACGAATTTGAAAACCGCCCTGGCAGGAGAACAACATCATGGCGTCTCTCAACAAAGTGTTTCTGATCGGCAACCTGACGCGCGATCCGGATCTCAGATACACCCCCGGTGGGGCCGCGGTCTGTGAGCTCGGATTGGCGGTCAACCGCCGTTTCACCGTGAACAACCAGGAACGTGAAGAAGTCTGTTTCGTCGATGTCACGGTCTGGTCGAAGTCCGCCGAAAACTGCAAGCGCTTCCTCGAAAAAGGCGCTCCGGTGATGGTCGAAGGCCGTCTCCAGCTCGATACCTGGGAAGACCGCGACGGCGGCGGCAAGCGCTCCAAATTGCGGGTCATCGCAGAACAGATCCAGTTCCTCGGTTCCCGTCGCGACGGCGGCGGAGCTCCCTCCGACGGCGGCGGCTCCTACAACGACAACGCGGGTTCCTCCTACGGCGGCGGCAACAGCTCCCGTTCGCAGGGACAAGGCTATGGCGGGCACAACAGCGGCGGCGGCAATTACGAGCCCCGTCCCTACGGCCGCAATCAGCAGCAGGACGGCGCTCAAGGCGGCGGCAACGCCCCCTACGGCGCCCCTCCGCCGCCCCCGATGCCCCGGGATGCGTTCAACCCGGGCACCGAAGCCGAAGAAGACATTCCCTTTTAAGTACCGAAAAATTGTAACGTATTTCAATACAACCGAAAGGTAAGCAACATGCAACAGAGAACCTCGCGCCGGCGCCAGCCGGCCAAACCGAAGATTTGCCGCTTCTGCGAAGCCAAGGTCAACTACATCGACTTCAAGAATCCGGAAACGCTTTCGAAGTTCCAGACCGAAAAAGGCAAAATCATGCCCCGTCGCATTACCGGCAACTGCCTTGATCACCAGAAGATGCTCTGCACCGCGATCAAACGCGCCCGGATCATCGCGCTGGTTTACTGATTAGCACTGGAGATATACGAATATGGCAAACAATGTCAAATTGATCCTGCTTGAAGACGTCGAATCCCTCGGCCTCGCCGGGACCGAAGTCAGCGTCGCCGCCGGCTACGCCCGCAACTTCCTCCTGCCGCGCGGCCTCGCCGCCAAGGCGACCGCCGGAACGCTGCGTCTGCTCGAAGCCCGCAAGAGCAAAATCGAAGCCAAACGCGCCGACGTCCTCGCCGCCGCCCAGGCGCTCGCCGCCAAGCTCGCCGAAGTGGAAATTTCCATCGCGATGCAGGCCGCCGCCGACGATCAGCTCTACGGCTCGGTCACCAACCGCACCATCGCCGAAAAGTTGGCCGAACTCGGTTTCGCAATCGACTACGCCCGCGTCCGCCTCGAAGCGCCGATCAAGTTGCTCGGCAGCTATGTCGCCGACGTGAAACTCCACCCCTCCGTGAGCGTTCCGCTCAAGGTGTGGGTCGTTCGCGCCTAAGTCAGGATGAACGGCGATCGCGGCAAAACGACGCCGCCGGCGACCCCGGCGGCGGATCGCACCCAACCGGCCAACAACAAGCTGGAACGGGCGGTTCTTTCGGCAATGCTGCGTGAGCCGATTCCCTGCGTGGACATTGCTCTGAGCCAGTTCGGGCGTGACCCGGACGTGTTTCATTCACATGTCAACCGCGAGGTTTTCGGCGCGATCCTCGAGCTGGCCGACCACCAGCACAAAAACGTCGACCCGGTGGCGGTCGCCCATCAGCTCCAGACCAGGGGCGTCCTCGAAGAGATCGGCGGCGAAGTGCTGCTGGCCGACCTCTATAACGAAATCGCCACCACCGCCAACCTCGAATCCTGGTGCATCGTGCTCCGGGAACTTTTTACCTTGCGCCGGATGATTTCGGTCTGCAACGAATCGCTGCTGCGCTGCTATGACCCCGCCGCCAACGCCTCGACGCTGGTCGAGAGCATCGAAAGCGCGGTCTACAACCTCCGCAACGCCGGGCAGAAGTCGGCCGGGGTCGAAATCCGCGACTGCATCGCCGCCCAGTTCCGCTACCTTCAGGATATCCTCAGCGACAAAATCGAAGCCGGGATTTCCAGCGGCTATTCCCAGATGGACCACTACACCGGCGGCCTGAAGCCCGGGGAAATGTTCGTCCTCGCCGCCCGCCCCTCGATCGGCAAAACCTCGATCGCCCTCAATATCATCCGCAACATCGCCATGCCGAACCGGACGCCGCGTCCGCGCAAAGTCGCCTTCTTCAGCCTGGAAATGACCGCCGAACAGATCACTCGGCGCCTCTTGTGCACCGAAGCGGGCATCTCGGAAAGCGTTTTCTGGAATAAATCCTTCAATACCGGCGACATGGCCAAACTGACGAAGGCCGTCGACCAGCTCCGCGACGCCCGCATTTACATCGACCCGACCGGCGGGCTGACCGTCTCCGAACTCCGCTCCAAGGCCCGCCGTCTGCGGATGACCAAAGACAAAGACGGCTCCCCGATGATCGACCTCGTGGTGATCGACTATCTGCAGCTGATGCACGCCGACATTCAGACCGACGGCCGCCAGAACGAAGTCGCCGCGATTTCAAGCGGTATCAAAGCGCTTGCCAAAGACCTTGAAATCCCGGTGCTGGTGCTCGCCCAGCTCAACCGGGAAGTCGAAAAAACCGCCGGTGCCAGCGCCCGCCCCAAGCTCAGTCACCTGCGTGAATCCGGAGCCATCGAGCAGGACGCCGACATCGTCGCCTTTCTCCACCGCGACCGCGACCAGGCCAAGGAAATCAGCTCCCCCGACCAGAGCGTCGAGGCCGAATTGATCATTGAAAAGAACCGTAACGGTCGGACCGGCATCGTCAAACTCAACTTCTTCCCGGTCAAGATGGAGTTCACCGCCGCCGCGCCCTATTCCGAAGAAGATTCAAACATCAATAAGAATTAACAGATACCTCACTCGAAGTCATGAGTACGGCGTCAGCCGCACGGAATGACGGAGAGCGGCAGTGGGAACGCGAAGCGTTGCCAATGCTGTCAAGGGGCCCCCGGAAAGAGAGCCGAAGCCCGCGTAGCGGGACCCGAGTCCCGTGGACGAAGGGTGTGAACTTTTTGGGGAAAGGCCGGTCGTTTCGCTCTCTCGGCCCGGATCTTGAACAGAGTATGATTGAAAATCCCCAAAACTCCATGTTTCGCGCCGCCATAGGGCGCTTCCGCTCCGATCCCCTCGCGGTGGCCGGAGCCGTTGGTGTGGTCCTGCTGCTGTTGCTTGCGCTCATCGCGCCGCTCCTGGCCAACGGGAAGCCGTTTTATCTCTGGACGCCGGATGGCGGTGTTTCGTTTCCCTTCCTCCGCTTCCTCTTCGCGCCTGAAAGCCCGGAATTCCTGATCGAACAGATCTTCAGCTATTTTCTGCTCACCGGATTATGGTGTGCGCTGCTCCGGATCGTGTCGGGAAAACACCGCAAAACCAGGCTCTGGCTTTCGCTCCTCGGAGCCTTGCTGCTCCTGATCCCGTTTTTCACGGTCCAGCGCAAGCTCGACCGTACCGATTACCGCGCCGCCGCCGCCTCGCCGCAAGTCCGCGCCGTCTTTGCCCCCATCCCCTACCGTCCCTTCGAAATCGTCGGCAAACCCCTCCAGGGCCCCTCGGCCAAACACTTCTGCGGAACCGACGAAATCGGCCGCGACGTCGCCTCCCGCCTCATTTACGGAGCCCGCGTCTCCCTCGCGGTCGGCCTCGGAGCCACCATGATCGTCCTCGTCATCGGCACTCTGATCGGACTCGTCACCGGCTACTTCCGCGGCTGGTTCGACCTTGCCGCCATGCGGGTCGTCGAAATCGTCATGTGCTTCCCCACCTTCCTCTTGCTCCTCATCCTGATGTCGATCCTCGGAGACCGCAAATTCGAACAGTCCATCCTCATCGTCATCGCCGTCATAGGCCTCACCGGATGGATCGGCGTCGCCTTTCTCGTCCGCGGCGAAACCCTCAAACAAAGCGCCCTCCCGTACATTCAGAGCTGCCGCGTCGCAGGCATTCCCATCCGACGCATCCTCCTTGTTCACCTGCTCCCCAATATCGCAGGG
>JAVBUI010000249.1:0-3456 GCA_031555495.1 Victivallaceae bacterium
AGCAACTATTTTTATTTTTTCAACTTAATTTCCTTGCAAATCCAACCGTACGGGCTATCTTTTCCGGTAAATACCAATTGAGAAGATGGTATGGTAATACCATCGACGCCAACAATTCCTCACTCGAAGTCATGAGTACGGCAACGCCGCACGGAGTGACGGAGAGCGGGGCCCCCGGAAAGAGAGCCGAAGCCCGCGAAGCGGGACCCGAGCTCCGTGAGCGAAGGGGGTGAACTTTTTGGGGAAACATGCGTACTCCAGACTTCGACCAGATCCTGAAAGTTTTGCGACGGGAAGAACCGGACCGGCCCACGATTTTCGAATTTTCGATCAACGACGAATTGATGGCGGATGCTTCGGGCAAGGCGCCGGATTACCTCGATTTTGCGGGCCGGGCGGTCTCTTTCGCGCGGCTGGGCTACGATTACGCGACGGTCGGCTTCGGCAAGTTCTTCGAAATCAAAACCCCGGAGCGGCAGGCGAGCTATTCGGCCAACGACACCGTGACCATCCCCGACCGGGCCGCATTTGAATCCTACCGCTGGCCCGATCCGGATTCGCTGCCGTACCATTGGCTCGACGAAGCCGCCGAAAAGCTGACCGGCAATCAGAAGCTGATCCCGGTCGGCCCCGGCGGCGTGCTCGAAAATCTGCTGGCGCTGATGGGCTTCGACAACCTCTGCTTCGCCCTCGCCGACGACCCGGAGCTGGTCAAAAACATCGCCGACGAAGTCGGCTCGCGCCTGCTCCGTTATTACCAACGGGTGGTCGAATACAAGGCGGTCGGAGCCTGCTTCGTCAACGACGACTGGGGATTCTGTTCGCAGCCGATGCTGCCGCCCGGAGCGATGCGGGAGCTGATCGTCCCCTGGCACCGCCGGATGACCGAGTGCATCCACGAAGCCGGAATGCCCGCCATCCTCCACTCCTGCGGAAATTTGAAGCTTCTGATGGATGACATCATCGACGACTGCAAATTCGACGGCAAACACTCCTTTGAGGATAAGATCCAGCCGGTCGAAGAGGCCTACGAGGAATTTCACAGCCGGATCGCCATCATGGGCGGAATCGACCTTGATTTTCTCTGCCGCGCCGCGCCGGAAGCGGTTTACCGGCGCTCGGCGGCGATGATGGAGCGCGTCAAAGGACGCGGCGGCTTCGCGCTCGGCTCGGGCAACAGCATCCCGGCTTACGTCCCGGCGGCCAATTACCGCGCGATGTCCCGCGCGGCTTTGGCGTAATATCGCATCAGTTTGAGCAATTCCCTCAGAATCCGGAACGCATGGCGCACCTTGAGCTTCGAGCCGCCGACTTCGCGCCATACCGGCAGCGGATATTCGGAGATTTCAGAGAGCGCCCGCTCGCGGGAATACCGGCGGAAGAGCTCGACGTCGAAAAGCCAGCGGGTGACGAAGGGCGCGGCGAAGAGTTCGGTTGCGACCGCTTTGCGGAAAAGCTTCGCTCCGCACTGGGTATCATAGACCGGAAGCCCAAGATAGGCCGAAAACACCGTCGCGAAGCCGCGCCCGATCAGGTGCCGGAACATCCGGCGCCGGACATCCGAGCCCAGCCGCCGCAGCCGGCAGCCGCAGATCATCCCCAGCCCCGGTTCGGCGTCGAACATCCCCGCCCACAAAGGCGCCATCTCGAGCGGCGTGGCCAGATCGGCGTCGAAGTAGCCGATGTAATCGCACGGCTCTCCGAGAGCCGCGAGAACGCCCTGCCGGACGGCTTCGGCTTTGCCTTGATTCGATGGAAGCTTCAAACAGCGGATTCCGTGTTCGGCAAGGAGTTTACCGGTATCGTCGGTGCTGCCGTCGTCGACGGCGAGGAGTGAAATCGCGGGGTTGGCGGCGGCGAAGGCGGTGAGCGCTTCGCAGTCGAGCCGGGCGGCCTCGTTGTAACAGGGGATGATCAGGATGGTTTTTGACATTTTGCGTATACCGAAAGTCCCGGAATCCGAATTCCACAGCGGGCCAGCGCGCGGCAGCAGGCCGCGTCCGTCCGCAAAATCCCGCTCAGGAGCGAATTGAGCCACAACGGCTTCACCGCCCCGCGCCCGACGTCGCCGCCCGCATCGCGCCCCAGCCACTTGAGAAGCAGCCGCGGCCCCAGGAGCGAAGCGAAAAAGTACCCCGACTCCGTCACCTCGAATCCGGCACGCCGCAACTTCGCCGTCAAATCTCCGCGCGAATAACGCCGGAAATGCTTCAGCATCCGGTCGTGGTCGCTGAAGAGTGACTGGAAGGCCGGCACCGAAAACACCGCTTGCGCCCCCGGCGCAAGGGAGGAAAAGAGCTGTTGCAAAAATGTTTCGTCATCTTCAACATGCTCAAGCACATCAAAAAGAGTCGCCGCGCCGTATCCTCCCGGCGGCGAAAAGTCGATCTCCGTCACCGGCTCGATCCGAGAAGTCCGCAGCAACTCCATCGATTCCGGCGTGAAAGCGCTGTCGGCGGCTATGAAACGCCGTTCCGGAAAGCGCTGTTCCATCAGCCGGACAAGATACCCATCGCCGCAACCGACGTCGAGAAGCGTTCCGACGCCGTCGCCGACCAACGAAAGCAAAAACGCCGAACGCGCGGTTTCCCAGTAATGACGGTTGCCGCAAAATGCGGATTGTTTCTCCGAGAGATCCACCTTACCTCCGTTCGAAAAGATTCCCGCCGTTGCTGTCGATTGCGACCACCAGCGGAAAATCCCTGACTTCAAGCCGGTAAACCGCTTCCGGTCCGAGCTCCGGAAACGCCACGACCTCCGCCGAGACAATGCATTTGGCGATCAAAGCCGCCGCTCCGCCGGTGGCGGCGAAGTAGACGCCGCCGCATTCCCGGATCGCCTCGACGACTCCGGCGTTGCGTTCGCCCTTGCCGATCATCGCGCGCAGACCGCATTCGCGCATCAGCCGCGGCGAATAGGCGTCCATCCGGCCGCTGGTCGTCGGCCCGGCGCTGCCGATCACCTCGCCCGGTTTGGCCGGACAGGGACCGACGAAGTAGATCGCCTGGTCGCGGAGCGAAAGCGGCAAAGGCTCGCCCGCGTCCAGAAGCGCGATCAATCGCTTGTGCGCGGCATCGCGCCCGGTCCAGATCACGCCCGAAAGCAGCACCCGGTCGCCCGCGCGGAGGTTGCGCGCGCTTTCTTCGAAAATCGGCGTGGTGAGGCGGATGGGCTCCTTCATAATTCAAACCCCGCGTGCCGCGCCGCATGGCAATTGAGGTTGACCGCCACCGGCAGCGAGGCGATGTGGCAGGGATGGTCCTCGATGTGGACCGCAAAGCTGGTGACGTCGCCGCCCAGCCCCTGCGGGCCGACCCCGGACGCGTTGATCCGCGCGAGGATGTCGCGCTCGAGGGCGGCGTATTCCTCGTCTGAATGGGGCTGGCCGACCGGGCGAAGCAACGCTTTTTTGGCCAGGAAGGCGGCTTTTTCAAAGGTTCCGCCGATGCCGACGCC
>JAVBUI010000142.1:0-9031 GCA_031555495.1 Victivallaceae bacterium
CATGTCGGTTTTGAGCACATTGTAGAGCGGGCGGTCCCCAACCGGGCCGTAATCGGCGGCCAGCGTCGTCGCGAAACGCCTTTCCGGCCGGTCGTAGTCGGCGGCGGAATAGAAATGCGAACCGAAACGCTGTCCCCCGTCGTTGCCGCCGGACATGGTTTCTTCGGGATTATGCACGAGCATGGCGGAATGGGACACCGTGCGTTTGCCGAAACCGAGGTCATACGGCACGCCGAAGAGGTAATATTGGCCGATGTCTCCGGCCAGCAGCCCCCGGTACCAGATCTCAAATGTGCCGGTATCCCGGTGGGAGTGACCGCTCAGGTTGAACTCCTTGGCATTGAATTCAATCACCGCATCATTCGCGAATTTGCCCCGGTTCCAGCCGGTGCGGAGGTTCATGGAGGAGAGCACGCCCCGCTGATAGCGCGTGAGCGGCGGCGCCGCATCGACCGGCATGGGCCTGACTTCCGGATTGTACCATGCAAGTATCTGCTCCGGATTTTTGCACCCGTCCAATCCTCCCAGGCGTTCCAGCTCCAGCGCATAAGCGGGGTTCCCGCTGTACGCACAGGCCAGCGCGCAGGTTCCGGCAATGCCCCGGTCCGCATAGCAGTCGCTGTTGTTGAAGAGCGTGCCGTCCGGCATCGTGGCGTAGAGAAAATGTGTGTAGACCTCCTTGATGCCCGGATGGAAAACCTCTTTGCCGCCGTTGAGCATTTTGAAATTGAGCGCACTGAAGATGTCGCTGCCGAAACGCCCCTGCCCGTAGACGGAGCCCTCCGGATGACGGCCCGACTCGAAGTGGCGCGCCCGCTCCGGAACCAGCTGCTCCAGAATCCGGTACGCACAATAACGGTAGTGGATCGGGTCCGTGTCGTAAACCGCAATCGCCCAACTCATGAGCCAGACCTGGCTCTGTTCTCCAGTGCCGTGGCCAAAGGTGATGTGCGGGGCGAACGGCGGATACCCGGTCTCCATGATGTGCGCAAAGAAATCCATGCGTTCGCGAAGAAACGCCCGCTCTTCCGGCGTAAAATGGTCGTAACCCCAGTCGTAAGCGAGGGCTGTCGAGTACAGTATCTCGCCGTGGTTATAGTAATAGAACGTCGTTTTGACAAACCCGAGCCGATGCAGATAGTTCAGCAGGAGCTGTTTGCCGGATTGGACGTATTTCGGGTCTTCGGTCATCAAATATGCAAAGAACTTGGCGCGGATGCCCTGGCAGACTTTCGCATCAAATCCAAGCTCCTTGCCGGGGGTGACCGTGATCGGGAACTCCCGATCGGCCGTTGCCTTGAGCTTTTCCCAGAGTGATTTGTTGGGCTCCATGGCAAGATTCCGGCGGACCGAAGGAAGCGCCCGCTGCGTCACGAGGACGCGCGGCCGGGTCTCCGGCGGCGTGATTCCGGGCCGGTAGTTCTTCGCCGCTTCCGGGACTGGGGTTTCCCGGAAGGGGTGGATCTGAAATTCATGGATCTTCACCTGGTCCTTGAGGATCGGGTCATGGGTGTTGTAACGCAGGACGTGTTTGCCCGGCGGGTAACGCCCCAGAAGCATCATCGGGGACAACGAGCGGTCCATCGGCTTGTAATTGCGGATCATGGAGGAGGCCCACGGACCTCCGTCCAGGGAGACCTCGACCGAAGCCCCGAAGCGCGGATGCCGCGGAGAGGTGATGACCGCGTCGATCTGCCAGATCCCGTCATGGGGAATGGTGAATTCCGCCTGTTTGCCGTCGGTCGGGGCGACGATCACGTCTTGTTGCGGAACGGCGCTTTGCGGCGGCGGCGCTTTGACGGCGGGGCGTTTGCCGTTGACGGCGGTGTCGGGACCGAATTCCTCGACGGCTTTCAGCTCGGGCAGGACGATATAAGCTTTGCCGGTACCGGACTTGAGGGTCCAGAGATAGACGTCCACGGTCTTTTTGCCGGCGGGCGCGGTGAAGCCGAGGATGTTTTTGCCGGGGCGAAGGTTCAGGTTCACGCCCGCCGCCTGGATGATCGCGCCGTTTACCTCTTTGGCCATGCCGCCCGGCGGCACCAGCGCTTCGCAGGAGAGCTCGTATTTCACTCCCGGCGTACACGGGACTTTCTGGGTAAAGCCGCCGCCCGCATCCTTTTTCTCATCATTGAGATGGATCGCCCGGCGGCCGTCGGGAAGCGTCACAATCTCCGGCGCCGGCAAGCCGGTGTCGTAGTGCCGCCAGCCTTGCGGCACGCCGCCGGGCCCCGGTTCGAAACCGGGATTGACCAGAAGATTGTCCGCCGCCTGAAGGGTAGTCCCAATCAGCAGCGCGAGCGAAAGAAGTCCCGGAGAGCGCATAAGATTTTTCCTGTTATTTTGTCAGAAAAACATAGGTTTCCAGCATATTCAAGCCGCTTTCCAGCACCGTGGCGGCCTCTTGATACTGGAGCGTACCGACGTGTCCGTCGGCGAACAGCATATTCATGATGTTCCGCGTTCCCTGGTGCCGCTGCCATGCCATGTGGTAGCCGGTCAGAGGATTCCAATACGGCGCGGTGGTTCCGATCGCATTGCCGCTGCGAACGCCGGAGGCGCCGCAGTAATAGCTTTCGTAAAGAGTAATTTTCTGCGACGGCTTGACCACCCGCCCCTGCTTGATGAAGCGGACGGCGGGGGTGGTGTTATCGCCGTCGCCCCAAAAACCCATGTCCCCGTGCTTGCCGTAGCCGCCGCGGCTGGCGGCGTTGACGTTATAAGGGTCAACAGTGCCGTACCCGCCCGGCATGGCGCGGCCGACCTCCCGGATTGACTCCGAACAGAGCGGCGTAGCGACAGCCGGAGTGGCGCTCGTCATTTTCCGCATTCCGATCGACGGCGCGTAGGCGGCGACCTGGTGATACCAGCGTTTGCCGCTGGAAGGTCCGAGACAGAGCAGATAGCTGTCGTAGTCCCCCATATAAAAAGCTTCGACGGTGCCAATCTGTTTCTCGATGTTGACACACTGAACCTGGCGGGCTTTGGCACGCGCCTGATTCAACGACGGCAGCAGAATAGCGGCGAGGATGGCGATGATTGCGATCACCACCAGGAGTTCGATCAACGTGAAGCGTGGTCGGGAAAGAGATTTTTTCATCATAAAACTCCTCCGGTCAGCGTGGTTTGATTACTTCTTCACGGCACTTCCGGTAAAATTCATCCCAGGGAGCGATGCCGAATTCTTCGATCATCCGGGCGCTCGAAATATCCTTGAGTTCGCTGGTTACCAATACCGGCCCGAGGTGGCCGGGGTCGAAGATCGTGACGCCGCGACCGTATTTCTCCTTGAGTTTGCGCAGCCGCGCCATGTTGCCGTCGCCGAGGTGGACCACCTGGTAATCGAGGTTGATCGTCGCGGTCGCCACATCGGTATAATTGGTGGAGCGGGCCACTACCTCGCCCACCGGGTTGATAATCGTGCATTCTCCAAAGGCGAAGGCGCCGATGAAATAGCTCCGGCACTCGTACGCCCAGAAACGCTGCATCAATCCGCCGTGATAACGGCTGGCGAAGAGAATCAGCTGCGGCCGCGCCTCAAAATAATGGCTGAAGTCCGGGTAAAAATTGAGATCCCAGCAGATCAGCGGCGCGATTTTGCCCAAGGCGGTCTGCCACGGAGCGATTTTTTTCCCGACGATCCGGCCCATTTTGATTTCGCCGGGCGTCGGAAAATTCTTGTCGTAAATGCCGACGCTTTTGCCGTCCCGGTCGAAGAGTTCGATCGAGTTCGCGACGCGACCGTCCCCCAGGTCGCGGCAGGTCGGAAAGGCGACGAAGCAGCGCCCCTTCTTCGCCGTCTCCCGGAAGAGCTCGCGGATCGCCGGATCGCCGGGCCGGTCGGTGACGCCGGGGTACTGGTCGGAGCCCTCCGGCGCCAGGATCAGGTCCGGCCGGGCCGCCAGCATCTTGTCCAGCCTGGACTGCCAATACCCGGCAAGCTTTCCCTTTTCCGCCTGGTGCGGATAACCGGAACAGGCCGCGACCACGATCCGCTCCGGCTTCGGCTCCGGTTCATAGGCGGCGGACGTGACCGCCAGCAGGGACAGCAGGACTTTAACGGGTAGCGCTTTTGACATAATTTCCCTCGATGACCGGGCCTGGCTCGTCATTGAGATGCTTCTGCATGACCCGGAGTTTCTGTTTGAGCTGGTGGGTGATGGGGGCGCGGATCACGTAAACGTTATCCTCGCCGCTGGTTTCGGGAATGACCACGCCGTCGAAGGCGTTGAGCGCGTCGATGAAGCGTTTGACGTTTTCAATTTCAGCAAGTTCATAGCCGCGGATTTCGGCGCGGACTTTGGCGTCGCCGCTCTTGAGGTAGCGGTGGACCGCCTCCTGATGAAGGAAGGCCAGGCGGTCGGTCTCCAGCATGCAGCGGAACACCTTCATCCGGCCAAGGATGTCCTTCGCCGCCGCGCCGGGGTCCTTCACGCCCTCCCCGAGCTTCAGCATCGCGTCGGTCTTGGCGATGAGAATGCCGAGCCGCCGGGCGAGGTCTTTCATCATGTCGTCGGCGATGCGCTGGCCGAAGCCATAGTAGGAAATGTCGAACCACGAGGGATCGCTTTCGCCGACATGGAACTCCATCGGGCGGTAGTAGGCGGTGTCTTCGTAGTCGAGCAAATACGGATTCGGCACCAGGGGGCTGACCAAGTGGCGGAAAAGCGTCCGGCCCGAGACGAAGAAATGGCTGGTCCAGACAATGCCGCTGTTGTCGTAATTACGGTAAATATCGTCGCCCGCCGCCCAGAGCTTGCGGAGCAAGGCGGCCTGTTCGGGGGTGTCGGTCCACGCTTCGGCGCGGTGTGCAAGGAGTTTCTCGAGGTCGAACTTGTCGCCGTCGTACTGGAAGGAGCGGATCACCTCGTTGTTGATGAAGTTCGGGACGAAAGTCGCCGTGGTGAGTCCGCCCCGGTTGGTGAAGTCGAGGGTATTCCGGGCTTTCAACGCGTTGAGCTTATCGGCGGCGGCGGCGGGATAGGGCAGGCCCTGAAACGGCCCGACCGGTTTCCAGGGATTGCTGACTTCCTGGGACAAAATCCGGATTTCCCGCTTCAGCTCTTTGCGCGCCCAATCGGCGAATTCAGCGTGGAGTTCCCCGGTATCCCGGCTGGTTCCCTGAGTGGCGGCGGCATCGAATTCGGGCGGCAGCGCTTTCAGGATGGTCTTCGCTTCCGCCAGCCGGTCGGCGCCTTCGGGAATGCGCCCGCCGAAGAACCAGCTCAAATCAATGCCGATCCGGCAATCGGGATTGACCTTGTGCGCACCGTCCCGGATCGCGGAGAGCAGCGAAATCACGCTTTCCTCCACCGGTTTTTCCCGGGAGAAGATCGGACCGTTCGGTCCCATGTAGAGCCGGTTCGACCAGGCGACGCCGGCATTGGAGTCGTTGCTCCATACTTCGATCAAATCGAGGTCGGGGACTTCTTTGAGCAGATTTTCGGCGAGCTCGCGGTAGTGCTGTTTGACCAGCGGATGATTGACGTCGGGACCGTATTCGGCTTCACCCGAATAGGTGGCGAGGTCCACCCGCGCCCCGCGCAATTCCGGATATTTGTCGAAGAGCGTTTCCGGCCAGACCCGGGGCTCGAAAACCTGGATGACCGGCTTCATCCCGTACTTGCGGACCAGTTTAACACATTTCTTGAGTTCGGCAAGGTTGCCGCGCAGCATTTCGTCGGGATAGGAGCCGCGGTTGAGCGTCGACTCGACGAACATATCGAACGTGGCCGAATAGAAACACCACCACTGGTACTTGTCGCGGTAGGCGCGGCGGGTCTTGACCTGGATCGGAATCGCCTCGAAGAGCCGGTTGACTTCGAAAGTCTGAAGCCCGGTCCGGGCGGTGTCGCGGATGTGCGTCTCCAGGTCGAAATTGTCGGCGGTACGGTTGAAGCCGACCGCGTAGTCGTCGAAAATATTGTCGAACCGCCGGAAGGTCGGCGTGCGGAAATTCTTCGCCGGTTTGCTCCCCCAGCGCAAATGATCCTGCATCTCAAGCGCGGCGTGAATGATCGAAAAGGTATCGTTCCCCGCTGCCGCCACGGAGCCGTCCGGCGTTTCCCCGAGCCACTGCCATGCGCCCTCCGGCAGTTTTGCCGGAAGTTCCACTCCGGAAAGTTTGCCTGCGAAGGCGGCCCCGCCCAGGTTGAAAGCCTTCGGACTGGCTGTGTCGGCGTAGACCAGCGGCTTGTCCAGCTCTTTGGCCAGGTCGGCGGCGTACGAAGTCAATTCGGCTTTGCGGGCCGTTTCCACCACGACCTTTTCAATGGTTGCGCCGGAACAAGAGATTCCGGCGGCAAGCGCCAGGACTCCGAGCCACAACGCGGCAAGTCTTCGCTTCATGTCTTCTCCTTGTTTTTGATTACGGGACGAAACTGTCTGACGATTTATTATATGCAAACCGTCCCGGCAAAACAAGGGAATTTATGTGGAAAGAGGCAACAAATTGATTGGATATCTTTTAAATTCTACCCTTATCAATTA
Source organism: Victivallaceae bacterium (assembly GCA_031555495.1). Classification (GTDB taxonomy): domain Bacteria; phylum Verrucomicrobiota; class Lentisphaeria; order Victivallales; family Victivallaceae; genus JAVBUI01. The sequence continues at coordinate 6,490 of JAVBUI010000142.1, forward strand.
ATATAACATATTAACATAAATCTATTTGCAAATTTTCACCGAAGGCATTCGAAGCTCTCTCGGAGGTGCATCCGGAGCGTGGATCACCCGGTGCAATTCCGCCAGAGCCAGCTCGCCCGCCCGCTGCCAGTCGAAGGCCACCGTTGCAAATTTGCCGAATCTTTCGTTGAGCAGGCGTTTGCCGTCAATGCCGAGCACCGGAGCCATCTCCGGCAGCCATTGCCCGCTGTCTTCCCGGAAATTCTTCATCACGTTGTAAGCCAGATGATCCGAGGCAAAGAGATAACCGGTATGCGGCTCCACCCCCGTCAAACGCGGAAACTCCGCGACTTCAAATCCGGCGATCACGCCGCCGCGCGCGGTGAATTTTCGCTCGAAACACTCCATGCGCTGCAAATAAACTTCACGCGGCACGCTGAAGAGCCGAACCCGCGGCACGTGCCGCTGCCGGAAGAATCCCACCGCGCGGTCGGCGGTCTCTTCCTCGTCGATGTTGACGGTGGAAATCCGGCCGTTGCCCCGCTTAAACATCACCCCCACCGCCGGCACCGGCAAAGTCAGATCCGGGAACACCGCGTCATAGCTGCTGAGCAATACCACTCCCGCCATGCCGCGACAGCAGTCCGCCAACCTATCCTGAGTGGTTTCCTTGCGTTCAAGCCGGAAAAAATGAAAACAAAAATTCCATTTCCGGGCCGAGTCGAGCATGCCGCAGAGCACCTCATGGAAAAGCGTGGCCCCCGGCTTGATGCCCTGGTGAATCACGGCGACCGGAATGCCGCCGGGCACCCCCTCCGGCCGCCATTGGCGGATGGTGAAGCCGGCCTTGGCGCGGTCGAGCAACCCGGCTTCGGCGAGTTGAAGGACCGCCTCGCGGGCAGTATTGTACTTCAAACCGAATTTATCGGCCAGCCGCCGGATCGACGGCAGCCGGGAACCGGCCGGATAAAGCTCGGCCAGCATCTGGACCTTGATATGCGAAATCAGGTCCCCGACCGGAATTTTGCGTTTTCCCACGATTTTTCCTCCGAATCGATTCACCGTTTCAATTTTCTTCCGGGATCGAAGAAAAATACTCCGGCAAATCCGTTTCGTCAAGTCGCGGGGGATAGCGCAGCTTTTATTTGCCGACTTCCACAGTGCTTCCGGGAATGCTTCCGGGGGCGGCCGTCCAGACCGCCGGGCGGTGACGGCGCTGTGCGGCGAGCCAGCTCAACGAGGCCGGCTCGACCTCTTCGTGACCACCTTCGAAAAGAGTCAGCCGGGTATTGCCGGAGACTTTGCGGAAGTGGATTTTGCGGGTGTAGGCCGGATCGGTCCATTCGGAACAAAGCGCGTCCGGCACCCGGCGGGTACGGCAGATGAATTCGATATCCGGCTCAGCCAGCGCCGCCGGCGGGACAACGGTGTTGAACGCCCGGATCGCATGGCTGACCGGGACACTCCCGGTGTGTCCGTCGTGGATGCCGGTGGCGATGTCGAGATTGACGCTCTTCGCCCCGGCAAGATACGTCACCGGCGAACGGGCGGCGCAAGCGGCGGCGGCCTTTCCGTCGACTTTCGGGTCGCCGTCGGCGCCAAGCTCGATGTCTCCGGCATATTTCAATTTTCGCGCTTTGGCGAATTCATGCCACGCTTTGATGTCGCTGATCGGGCACCAGGCGGAAACCCCGGCCCAGAGTCCGGGATGGCGGCCCGCAAGCAGCAGCGCAAGGTGTCCGCCGCCGGAAGCGCCGACGAGGTAAATCCGGTCCGGGTCGACCTCCGCGTGACGCCTCGCGTAGTCGACCGCGTCGACCACGTCCTGTACGGCAAGGTCCGAGCCCATCGCTTCCGGGCGTTGGTTCGGACCGCGAAAATCCGGCTGGATGAAGTGCCAGCCCATTCGGCGACACCAGTTGAGCCGCGAAGTCGAATCCTGCCCTTCGGCGCTGTTGCTCCAGGTGTGGAGCGAAACCAGCAGCGGAGCCGGAGCGGCGGTTGCGGCACGGCGGAAGATCGACACCTGGGGCGTGTTGTCCAGCGTTGAAACAATTTCGACTTTCTCCGCGCCTCCTTTGGAGTACCAGTTTTCCGCTTCAGCGGCTCCGAAAACCGACAGCGACAGCGTCAACGCAACCATCTTTCTCATGCTCTCTCCTCCATTTCCCGGAAACGGAACGGATGCTCCGGGATCAATTTTGCAATCCATTCGTTGAGTTGGCAGGCCACATCCGGCTCCGGGGAAATTCCCTCGCGGAGCGATTCCTCCCGGCAGTGCCAAGAGCCCGCTCCCGGCAGCCGCGCCCCCGCCTCGCCGAACATCAACGCGAACAAAGCGGTCCGGCGCTTGAATTCACCGACGTCCATCAGAGAAGCGACGTCGATTGCAACGCAGCACTGCGACTCCTCCCCTCCCGGCCCCTTGCGTTCCCCCGGCAGCAGCACTTGCGACAGCATCGCGCCTCCGCCCAGCACACCGCACAGCAATTCGACCAATACCGCCAGCCCCGCCCCCTTGTGGGCCCCGATCGGCATGCAGACGCCGCCCGCCATCACCGCC
>JAVBUI010000020.1:0-2787 GCA_031555495.1 Victivallaceae bacterium
TGTCCGAAAACACATAACGGCTGCTGAAGTCGCCTTTGCCGAGGCCGACCGTCGATCCCCATTTGCCGTCATTCATCTGCTTGAGCTCGATAAACCGGCGCGAACCTTCCTTGTCCGGCGCTTCGACGAAACCGAGCTGGATGAAGTTCCGGGCGTCGCGGCCGATCACGATCGCCGCGTTCTTCCACATGTTGTCCAAAGCTTTTTTGCCGGTGATCACCAAGTCGACATCGAAGGTCATTTCGACCGGCGTGGTCTGAACTTTGTTCAGGATCAGCGAGTTGGTGTTTTCGACGGAGAACTTCACCTTGCCGTCGGCGCCTTCCCAGCCGGGCCGGAGGTTCCACGAGGACGGGGCGACGTCGATTTTCGCGGCAAACGCCGCGACAGCCAGGCCGAGGCCGCAAACGAGGGTCAAAAGTTGCTTGTGCATGTTTGTTCTCCGCTTTGAAATGATTGAATTCACCGGCAGCGCCGGAATAAACTGTTTATACTGTAGCACAGCCGGGAGTGATGTCAAGCCCGGCAGGACGCTTTTCCGGCCAGGCGGCCGGAGCTGAATGCCCATTGGAGATTGTAGCCGCCGCACGGGCCGTCGAGATCAAGCACCTCGCCTGCGAAATAAAGGCCCTGGACCAGGCGGCTCTCGAGCGTTTCCGGCTCCACCGCGCGCAACGCGACCCCGCCGCGGGTCACCATCGCCTTGCGCCACGATTCGGTCCCGGTTACGTCAAAACGGCACGCGCTCAGCCTCGCCGCCAGTTCCCGGCGCGCCGCGCCGTCGAAAACGGCGGCGGCGACCTCACCGAGCCCGGCGCAGAGATGTCCGGCCAGCTTGCGCGGCATCGTTTCGCCGAGAAGATTGTGAATCATCTTCCGCCCCGAATCGCGCTGCCACTGCCGGAAAAGCTCGAGCCAGTCCTCCGCGCCCGTTCCGGCGAAAAAATTGATTTCAAGCGGAACGGTACGGTGTTTCAGCAGCAATTCGCTGACCCGCCCCGACAAATCGAGCACCGCCGGGCCGGACAGTCCGTTCCGGGTAAACAAAAGCTCGCCCCGGTCCGGTTCTTTGCTTTCTCCCGGCAGCGCGATCCGCGCCTCGGCGTCGCTTAATGCAATCCCCGCGCAATCGCCCGCCCAGGGCTCCGCAGCCGTCAGTCCCACCATCGCCGGAAGCGGCGTGACAATCTCGTGCCCGGCTCCGGCGGCAAATCGATAACCGGCGCCGAGCGCGCCAAGCTCGGGATACCCCTTGCCGCCGGTTCCGACGATTACCCTCTCCACCGGAAGCATACCGCCGCCATTGGCGAGAATCACGCCCGCGACCGCGCCATTTTCGAATTTCAATGATTCGACCGCCGTCCGGGTGCGGATTTCGACGCCGAGCGAACGCGCCGCCCGCAACAAAGCCTCCAGCACATCGCCGGCCCGCCCGGAACGGGGAAAAGCATGGAAGCCATCGGAAAATTCAATCGGAACCCCACGCTCCCCGAACCAATCGCAAAGCATTTCCGGGGAAAATTCATAAAGCGCCGTCAGCATGAAGCGCCACTGCCGCCCGAAACGGCGCGCAAGGTCTTCGACTTCGAGGCGGTTGGTAAGATTGCAGCGCCCGCCGCCGGAGGCGAGAAGTTTCATCCCCGGTTTGGGCATCTGCTCGAGCACGAGGACTTTGCCCCCCTGCTCCGCGGCGGCGACGGCGGCCGAGAGCCCGGCGGGACCGGCGCCGATGACGATCACATCCGGCATTGCCAACGCTCAGGCTCCCCGTTCTTTTTCGAGCGCCCGCTTCGCCTCTTCGAGCTCCTGCCGCAGCAGTGCGATATCCTGGGTCAAAAGGCGGATTTTGTCGCTGTGCTTCGAAATCACCACCGAATACTGGAACGACAGCATCATCAGCGCGACGATCATCAGCAAAAACAGCGTCGCCGGAGCATACTCGATCCCGATCCACCCCGAAAGCGTACGCAGGAAATTCATGTTGAGCGACAAAAGCAGCATCAGCACGCCGCCAGCCAGCCACAAAAGCGCATAAGCCTCATGAAGCTTCCGGCGGCGGATCGCCTCAATTACGATCGCCAGAAAAAAAAGACTCCCGGCCAGCGTAACCCATTGCACATGAGCCAACATTACCCCCTCCTTTCTTTTCGCCGCATCGCCGCGATCAGCACGGCGAGCAGCACTTTGACCATAAAATAAACGCTCTTGAGCGCGTTGATCGACGACACCCCGGCGGCGCGCGCCAGCATCGGGGTCGGGACTTCGGCGAGACGGAAGCCGTTGCGCCCCATCAGCACCACCTCCTCCGGTTCGGGATAGTCGAAAGCCGGATAATATACCGCCACAAACTCCAGCGCCGCTCGGTTGTAAGCCCGGAACCCGGAAGTGTTGTCGGTGATCCTTTTGCCGATCAGCAGCGAATTGACCGCCTCAAAAAGCAGGATGCCGAGCTTGCGCACCGCGGTCGACTGAAATCCGCTCCGCTCGCCGATGAAACGCGAGCCGATCGCCATGTCGGCCTCGCCCGATTCGAGCACCGCCAGCAGCTTCGGGATTTCATGCGCCGGATGCTGCCCGTCGCCGTCGACCTTGAGCGCGTATTGGAAGCCGTTTTTGACCGCGTAGCGAAATCCCGTCTGAACCGCTCCCCCGACGCCAAGGTTGACCGGCAGCTTCAACACCTTGACCGTTCCGTCCCCGGTTTCCCGCGCGGCCGCCGAAGCGACCGCAAAGGTGTCGTCTCGCGACGCGTCGTCGATCACCAGAACCGTCGCCCCCGGCACGGCG
>JAVBUI010000377.1:0-3503 GCA_031555495.1 Victivallaceae bacterium
AGACGGGAGAATTCGCGGCTGGAAAACGCCATTTTGCGCCGTTTTCAGGTGGTTTCCCCCGATTGCATTCCGGGAAAGCCGGGGATATAGTAAAATCCGAAAAAATATTTTTCGACCGCTACAATAAAATCATCAACTTGAGCGTCTCATGTAGATAGGGAAGGATTAAAAAATGCTTTATACCGACTTCGGCAAAACCGGAATCAAGATTTCGCGGCTCGGCTTCGGCGCGATGCGGCTGCCGATCGCTGACGCCGCCGACGGCAAAACGCCCTCGCTCGACGAAGCGGCGCAATTGCTGATCCGCGGCTTCGAGGGCGGCATCAATTATGTCGACTCCGCTTACGGCTATTGCGGGGGCAACAGCGAACGCGCGGTGGGCGAGGCGCTTGCGACGGACAACTGGCGGAGCCGGATCACGCTTTCGACCAAGCTGCCGATGTGGCACGTCCATTCCCGCGACGACTTTTTCCGGCTGCTGGAAGAGCAGTTGGTCAAACTCAAGACCGACCGGATCGACTTCTACCATTTTCACGCGGTCAACGAGGACCACTTCCGGAACCGGATTCTCAAATTCAAGTTGCTTGATGAAGCCGCCAAGGCGCTCGACCAGAAGATGATCGGACACTTGTCGTTTTCGTTCCACGACAGCGTGGCGCTGATGAAGGAGGTGATCGACACTGGAGCCTTCAGTTCACTGCTCTGCCAGTACAATTTGCTCGACCGGACGCTGGAGGAGGGAATCAACTACGCCAATGCCAAAGGGCTCGGCGTGGTTGCGATGGGCCCGGTCGGCGGCGGACGGCTGGCTTATGACGAGGGTGTTTTCTCCACTCTCGGCGCAGGCCGTCCGGTGGCGGAGCTCGCGCTGCGTTTCGTGCTGGCCAATCCCGCGATTTCGTGCGCGCTCTCGGGGATGGGGAACAAACAGATGGTCGACGACAACCTCAAGGTCGGCAGCGACCCGTCGCCGCTCTCTCCCGCCGAACGCGACGCGGTGGAGAAACTTCTTGCGCATTGCATCGAGCTCAAAAAGATCTATTGCACCGGCTGCGGCTATTGCCAGCCGTGTCCGGCCGACGTCCGGATTCCGGACTGCCTCTCGACTTTGATTTACCGCAAGGTTTACGGCCTCGAAAAAGCCGCCTCCGAGATGTACGACTCGATCGGCGATCCCTGGCACCTTGGCAAGCGCGCTTCGGCGTGCACGCATTGCGGGGCCTGTGAGAAGAAGTGTCCCCAGAAGTTGAAAATCCGTGAGTGTCTGGACGAGGTTGTCCGGCTTTACGGAAAATAATAGTTCCAAATTTATGGAAGGACCTGGATTATGAAGATGATGTTTACGATTGCCGCCGCCATGCTGCTCGCCGGTTCCCTGACCGTCGGCGCCGCCGATGCTCCCGCCAAGAACGAAAAGGCGCGTCCGGCCGGCGGCCGTCCCGCCGGCGGACCCATGGCTGAACTCAACAAGCACCTGACCGGAGAAGAATCCAAGGCGCTCCGCGAGCTTGAGGCCAAAACGAAATCGTTGTCGGAAGCCTACAAAAAAGAAGCTTCCGAAGCAAACACCAAAGCGTTGAAAGATCAGATTTCCGCGACTTTCGACGCCCGCGTCGCCGCTTACCAGAAGGCTGCCGAGCGCGTCACCGACGCTGCTGAAAAGGCCAAGCTTGAAGCGGCGGTCAAGGCGATGTCCGACGGCAAGGATAAGTTTGTGGAAAAAGCTTTTGAGCGCGCCACTACGGCCAAGCCGATGGGACCCAAGGGTGGCGAAAAGAAGCCCCAGAAGTAATCAGTTCCGTTTGAACGGCGGATACGGCACATAAACCGTGTCCGCCGTTTTTCGTCCCCAAAAAAACAAAAAAAAGCGCGAAGCGCTAATCCCGGCCAGCGTTCGGCTGGTCGCAGTCCAGCGCGCGAACAGCGCTGGTCGCTCCGGCTCCACCGGAGCGAAGCTAAGCGCAGCGCTCCCCCCGAAGTCGGCGGAGCCGACACCATCCTGCGGGAGCGAGGTCGGCAGCCGGATCACGAAGTGATCGGCGAACGACATCGAGCGAAGCAGTGTAGTGACCGGGTTGCTTTTGCAAGCAGTCCGGGCTTGGGTTGCATCGCTCCGCAGACGCTTCGCGCCCACGTCGCTCGGACCGGGCTCCGCACCGCGACTTCCGTCGCGTTTCTTGAGCTGGGCTGCGCCCGGGCGGGAACGGCGAGGTTTCTCCTCACACTCCACAAGAGGGCTCCGCGCCCTCTTGACTCTGCGCCAGGGCCGCATGGCCCTGGACCCGTCGCTCCGCCTGGCGGCTCCGCTCCCTCCTTGGCACGCGTTGTACACGTTGTACACTTTGTCCGCCCAAATATGCGCTCCGGTATTGCTTTTGCTCCCGATTTACACTATAATGGGAACAAATCAAACGAGGAGTTCCACCGTGAAAATCGACCGCCGCCTGGCTGAATACATCCTTGCCCGCATCGCTTCCGGCGAATACCCGGTCGGTTCCCGCATCCCGTCTCTGCGGCGTCTGTCGCTCAAATTCGACATGCCCCACTCGACCGTCCATTTCCAGCTCCGGCCCATGCTCGAATCCGGCATTCTCCGCTCCGACGGCAACCGGGGCATCCGCGTCGGCCGCAACCAACTTTTCCCCGCCGACGGCACGGCACGTAAAATCGCCGCCTTCATCGAGCCCGCGGTGCTCGGGGCATCCACCAGCATCAGTTATGTCGCGCTGTTGGCGTTCCAGCAATCAGCATTGAACGATGGTTTCAGCCTTGTAATTAATCCCGCCGCTCCTGACGAGTTGAGCGATGCATCTTTCTCCGAGGCGACCGAGGGCTGTTGCGGCGCGGCGTTGTTCAAAGAGTACGACGACCGGCTGCCGTCCTTCACCAGTCACTTGCCGACGGTGGCGACTTTGATGGCCGACTCCTACGGCGGCAGGATTTCCCTGGTCAACCTCGATGAATTCCAGGCGGCGGAACTGGCCGCCGCCTATTTCCGGGAGCGTGATGTCAAACGGGTCGATGTGATCGCCCATGCCTCGCCGATCTACCGCCGCCGCGCGGAAATTTTTCGAATGCTCTGGGAACAACTTGGCGGCTACTGTGCTGTTTTCGTCGCGCCCGAGGTCCAGAAGACCCTCTACCCCGAAACCGGATATCTCTTTGCCTCCGACACCATGTTGTGGGTCTATTCCCTCGAATACCGGCAGCGCTGCGGCCGTAATCTCGTCGATGATTTCATCATCCTCGGCATGGACGGCAAGCGGCGGCTGAATCCGGAGTGGCCGCTTTTCCCGTCGGTCACCGCCAATTGGCGGGAAATCGGTGAAAGCATGTTCCTCGAACTTCAACGGCGAATCAAAACCGCCTCTCCCACCGGCCGCCGGATTCTCCTCGGCGGCGAACTCTACCTTGTTTCCGGGCGCGGCGAAATCGCCGCTCCGTCAGGCTTCGCCGCCGGGCGGAGCTGCCGCCGCGCCAACGACAATGATTTCGATACCGCT
>JAVBUI010000336.1:0-8622 GCA_031555495.1 Victivallaceae bacterium
GGCGGGGGCGGCGGCGGGAGCTCTTGCGGCGCGTTCCGGGCCTCTTCGATGACACGGAGGAGCTCGGCTTCCGCCCGTTTGCGGTCGAGCGTCCAGTCGACGCTCCAGGCCCGGTGCAATTTCCACCCGAGCGCCTGCAAAACGCTGTGCCGCAGGTGGTCGCGGTCGCGGACGGTGCGCTGGCATTTGTAGGAGGGGCCGTCGCACTCGATGCCGACCAGATAAGTATCCGGCTTCTCCGGGTGGACGACGGCGAGGTCGATCCGGTAGCCGGAGCATCCGACGTCGGGTTTGACCGCGAAGCCGTTTGCTTCGAGGAACGCGGCGATGTTCCGGATGACCCCGGCTTTTTCGGCGGCTTCCGGGGCGCTGCCGGAGTGGACCTTGGCCCCTTTTTCGGCGTAGTCGAGGAAGTACTTGAGGTGTGCCGCTCCGACCGCTCCGGTCCGGGCGAGCTCGATCTGGGGGGCGTGAATCGAGGCGAAGACCACGACCTGTTCTTTGGCGCGGGTGATCGCCACATTCAAGCGCCGTTCGCCGCCCTGCCGGTTGAGCGGTCCGAAGTTCATCGAGAATCTGCCCTCGGCGTCGGGCGCGTAGGCGACTGAAAAAAGAATCACGTCGCGCTCATCGCCCTGGACGTTCTCCAGGTTTTTGACGAAGAACGGCTCTTCCGCCTGGTCGCCGAAGAAGGCTTCGAATTGCGGCTGGCGGCTCCGGCGCTGTTCGACCAGGTCTTCGATCAGGTCTTTTTGCGCCTGGTTGAAGGTGACGACGCCGATGCTCTTGCCGCGCAAACCGGGGTCGGCCAGGCGTTCAAAGACATAATCGGTCAGCGCCTCCGCCTCGCGGCGGTTGGTTCGGCTCGCCCGGCGGTCGAAGACGCCGCCCGGGACGAAGCGGAAGCGGACGCCGAGCGTCTCCGCGTCGCGTGCCGCCGGGAAAGTAAAGAGCCGGTCGCCGTAGTAGTGGTGGTTGCTGAATGAAATCAGCGACTCGTGGCGGCTGCGGTAGTGCCAGTTCAAATACGTGCAGTGAACGCCCGCCGCGATGCATTCGTCGAGAATGCTCTCCATGTCCTCGGTGACGGCCTCCGGCAGTTCATCGGCCTCCTCGGAGTCGCCCTTCTGGAAGAAATTGGTCGGCGGCATCTGCTTGGGGTCCCCCACCACGATCAGCTGTTTGCCGCGCGCGACGACTCCGATCGCGTCCCAGACCGGGATCTGCGAGGCTTCGTCGAAGACGATCAGGTCAAATGGCGCGCTGTCGGGCGGCAGGTATTGCGCAACCGACAGCGGGCTCATCAGGAAACAGGGCTTGAGCGTCGCGGTCAGCACCGGAATTTCCGCCAGCAGCTGCCGGACCGGTTTCAGCCGGGCGCGTTTTTCGCATTCGCGCTTCAGGAGGCCGAGCTCGGTGCCCGCCGGGCAGGGGCCGGAGCGGCGTCGCGGCAGCTTCTCGGCCAACCGGGCGAATACCACGCCTTTGGACAAGGCGATGTACTGTTTGTCCCGCATCCGGAAGCGGTCGATCCGCCCGTTCTGGCTTGCGCCGACGAAGTTGGCGATGACCGGCGACGCGGCCAGTATCTGCTGGAGCATCGCGCTGCAATAGGCCGATTCAAAGAAGGCGGGGAATCCGGCCGGCGCTACCGTTCCCGCCTCCAGCGCGTCGACGAGGCGGGGGAAGCCGGCGGCGATCACTTCGGCGCGGCGCATCCGGTAGATGAGGACGTTGCGCAATTCATCGGCGTTGGCGAGAATGCGCCGCATCGCTTCGATCACCGACCCGGCGTCGGAAAGTTCCGGCACGGTTGGCGCATAGGAGGCGAAAGCTTGCTGTTTTTCGTGGAAAACGTTCCAGCGCTTCAGCAGCAGATTGACTGCCCGGCGCCCCGGCGAACCGTCAGCGAAGCGGAGCCGTCCCGAAGGGAGGAGCGTCCGCATCGCGCCGAGCATCGTCTCCAATCGCGCGTGGTCGGCTCCGGCGGCGGCCGCACAGCGGTTGTAAATCAGTTTTGCCTGTTCCAGAACCGGCGTGAGCGCCTGCCAATCCGTACCGTCGCCCTGGTAGCGGCTTTCGAGCAGCCGCCCGGCCCGTTCCAGTTGACTGTCAAACGCGCGCCGGGCCGCATTGTATCGGCGGACGTCGGGCAGGATTCCGGTCAATTCGGGGATGGTTAATTTTCCGCCGCCCAGCTTCTTGAGCGTCGCCAGCTCGGTCAGCAGCCGCCGGTCGGCGAAGAAGCGGAACAACATGAATTTCGAGCGGTTCTCCGCCATCCGCCGTTCAATCGCGTCGCAGTCGAGCTCGGACAGAGCTTCCTGCCGGTAATTCGCCAAGGTTTCCCGCGCCGCCGCCAGCTGCAGCGCGTTCCGACTGAAGTCGAGTAGGAACCCGATGTCGTTCTCCGATTGGAGCGAGAGGAAGGAGGCGGGGATATCGCCGCAGTTTTTCACCGCCTCGGCGAGCTCCGCCGCGTGCAGGATGTGCCGGAGCGAATGGTTTTCCGCATCCATGCCGAAGAGTTCCGCGTGTTCGCGGAAGGAGAGCAGCAAAGCTTCGCAGTCTGTCTTCAGCGTTTGCGCCGCCCCCAGGAGTTCGCGTTCGAATTGCGGAGTCCAGTCGCGCGGTTCGAGGAGGCTCAGGGCCCGGCTCGCCTCCGGCGTGGTTCCCGCGAAGGCGTCGGCCGTCTCCGCCATCAGCTGCCGGGCCGCGTTGCGGTCGGCGAGGGAGTGATTGAGGCAATCGATGGTGATCAGGCCTTCCGCATCCCGGCGTGGGTCGTTCAACTGGTGCGAAAAACAGTGATAAGCGCTGAGCCCGTTGGGATACGCATGGTGGAGCTTTTTGACGTAATCATTGAGTTCGCCGCGAAGCTTCTGCAATTCGGCGACGGTCTCCGGCCAGCTCTGCGGAGCCGGGGTGTCGACGACCGCCAGGGCTTCGGCAAACTGCTCCAGGACTTCGGCCTTGCCTGCTTTGCTCGAGTGCAATTCGAGGCAGAAGGGGCGCAACCCGATGGAGCTCAAACGGCGGTGCACCACGTCCAGCGCCGCTTTTTTCTCCGAAACGAAGAGCACGCGCCGTCCCAGCGCCAGATTGTGGGCGATGATGTTGGTGATGGTCTGGGATTTTCCGGTGCCCGGGGGGCCGTGGAGCACGAAATTTTTGCCGAGTTCGGAATATTTGACCGCCGCGAGCTGGGATGAATCGGCGCTCATCGGGCAGAAAAGCCGCGGCAAGTCGAGGTGTTTCGAAATCTCCTCCTGCGGGAAAACCTCGACGTTGTCGTCGAAGAGGCCGCCGCCGTCGATCAGGTGGCGGACGAGGGGGTGGTTTTTCAACGACTCGACGCGGTTGGTCATGTCGTTCCACATGATGAATTTATTGAAGGAGAACAAGCCGAGCCGCGCCTCCTCGCGCACCTCCCAGCCCTTCATCTCCCGGACCGTCTGGCGGAAAATCTGCATCACCGCGTTGACGTCCACGCCGAAGTCGTCCGCCGGCAGGGGATCGAGGCCGGGGACGGCGAGATTGTGTTCGCGCCGCAGGAGCTCCAGCAGCGTGACGTTGACGATAGTCTCCTCGTCCAGCCGGGACATGAGGATGCCCTCCGCCATCGATTTGCGCTGGAGCCGGACCGGAATCAGCAGGATCGGGGCGAGGAAGGAGCGGCTGTCGCGCTCCGAAGCTTTCCACTCCAGGAAGCCGATGCCGAGAAAAAGCGTGTTGACGCCTCCCTCCTCGAGGTCGGTCCGCGCCTGCCGGTAGAGCCCGGTGAGGCGGCGCTGGAGCTCGGGCGGCGGCAGCAGCGTCCACAATCTTCGCTGCCCGAGCTCGCGGTCGAGGAGTTCCCGAAGGTCGTTTTTGATATCGGTGCCGCGGAGCATGGCGAGATCGTGCAGATCTTTTTCGCCCAGCAGATTGGACAATGGATTCAGCGACAGCGTCTGATTAGCCGCGATCCGGTCTTCCAGCAATGTGATGTCGGAACAAGCGAGCGTGATCACCTGTTTGGTGTCGCGGACATTAAGCAGGCGGTTGCGAAGCGAGAGATCCAGCAATTTCTGCTGCCAGCGCCCGATCCGCCCGGCCTGTGTCCGGTTGGCGTCGAGGCTGTCAAGGTCTAGTTCTTCGCGCAACCGGCGCTTGAATTCGGGGGCGAGGGCGCGTTTTTCCCGCGCCGCCGGTTCAAGCTCGATGCCGTCGGTGCTCCGCTTGAGCGGCAGCGGCTGGATGCCGCTGTAACGGGCGCGGACCACGTCGATGGCGCACTGGAAGTCTCCGTCGATATTCAAATGTCCGGTGCGGGCCATCGCTTCCGCGACGGAAAAAGTGGAGTCGCCGGTGACGGCGGTGGTCTCGATGACCAGGAATTCATCGAGGTCGACCAGTTTCCGGACCGCTTGCAGATTGTCCAGCGGGATGTCGGCGAAGTACCGCTCGACCAGATGGCAGCCGATATAAGCGTGGCCTTTCTGGAGCATCAGCACCGGATGCAGACCGCATTGCTCCATCACCGAAGCGAAGAGCAGCGTCGTATCGAGGCAGGTGCCGAGCCGGTATTTGCAGACTGCGTCGGCGAACCGGATCTTCTGCCCCGGAAGGCCGAAGGAGGAGGGGGGATTGGAGTAGCCGATTCCCAACGAGTGAATCGCCCGGTAAATGGCGGCGCAGGTCTCGTAAACGCGCCCCTTGTCCGCCTGATAGCCCTGGATCGAGGGCGAACCGGTCGCCTTGACCAGTTCGGCGGCGACGGTGCTCATCAACGCGGAGACGACCTCCAGATTGGGCGTGACGAAGCTTGCCAGCAGCTCCGGCATGATCCCGAGCCCCAGCCACTGGTCGGCGGCGAACGCGGTGAAGGGGTGCTCCTGCCTCGCAAGAAGTTCGTCGCCCTCCTTGATTTCCAGGATCAGTTGCCCCTTCAAAGAATCCGAAAGCGCGGACAAGATTTCATATTGCAGCTCGAGGCCGATTTGATGGAGCGTGAGCTCCCCGCCGTCGTCGAGCGCCGCGACATGAACCCGCTTCGGCGCAATAAATTCGGGGACGGCATGGAATACGCAATCGAGATCCCGCAGATTCCGGCCGGTGCGGTTTGCCAGTTTGAGTTCATAGACTACCGGCAGCGCGTTCTGCTGCAGCGCCAGGTTGACCGCAGGCACGAACTGAAGCTCCGCCTGAATTCCGGCCGCAATCGTTTTTTCTTCCATGATGAGAGCACATTTCTTTATTAGTTGATCATATCTTATAATAGCCTTGTCCGCTCTTGATGTCAAATCCGAATCCGGATATTGCTCCGGGGTGATTTAATATTGGCTCAGTTGGCTCACAAATGCGATAAATTCTCGCGCCGGCTTCTTGACTTGTGCGTGACTTTCCCGTATAATTGGAGGGAAAGGAAAGAGCATGAACATCGATTACCACAAAAACAGCGAGCTTCTGCGCTATCTCAGGATTCAACTGGCCACCGGCGTTTACCCGGCCGGGAGCCGGGTGCCTTCGGTGCGGCAGCTGATGGCGCGGTTCGGCCTGAGCTACGGCGTAGTGCGGCGGACGCTGGCGCAATTGGCGGGCGAAGGCGTGCTCGAGAGCGCGCCCCAGCATGGCTACTTCATCAAAAAGACCGTGCCGCGCTCCGGGCGCAAAAATTGCATCGGCGTCATCATGCCGGTCTTCGCCGAACGCTACCCCGAATATCCCGGGCTGGTGCTGACCGCGCTTCAGGCGATTGAAAAATACGCGCTTTCGCTCGATTACGCGCTGGTCGAAATTCCGATCCGGTCCGCCGCCGATCTGGCCGGGGAAAACGCCGCGCGCGCCGCCGCCTGCGACGGTTTGATCGTTCTCAAAGAGATCGACCAGCACCTCGAATCCTTCCCGCTGGAGGTTCCGGCAAGCGGGATTCTGCTCAATAACGACTTCAACGGCAAAATTTCGGTGGTCGAGATCGACCCCTTCAACGCGGCCTATCAGGCGGTGCGCTTTTTCCAGGAACGCAAATTGCGCAAGGTGGTGATTTTCGGCTCCATGCTGCCGGTGCTGTGGCACCGCGGCAAGGTTTTCGAGTATCAGTGGCGTCATGCCGGGGGCGAAGTCGAGCTGGTTTTCTGCGGTGCCGATGAGTTCAGCCTCGCATATCCGTTCAACCGGGAGGACGGCTATTTTTTCTCCGAGGACAGCCAATACGAAATTTATGCGCGTTCGTACTTTGCGCGCACCGGGGAGGAGCTTTGCGATTTTTCGCCCAATCTCCTCTCGGTGGACGGCAAAAATCTGATGATCCCCTCCTATCACAAAGTCCCGACCATCGCCGTCGACTGGAAGCAGCTCGGCGCGACCGCATTTGAAGAAGTCATTACCCGGATCGCGCATCCGCTGCGTTCGGCCCGGCGCATTTACCTACCGGGAACCTTGAAAGGCATATCCAAATGAAGAGTGTATTGTTCACCCAGGCCGCATGGGATGTTGAACGGATGTTCGGACGGGTCCTGAAGCAGCTTGAGGGCGTGCGTCAGGTGATCCTCAATCCCCTCGACGTGCCGATGACCGAGGCCGAAGTGGTTGAAGCCTGCCGCCGTCACGAAGTGGAGACCATCGTCAGCGGCTGGGGCGGCGTGCGGCTCTCCGAGGAGACCATTGCCGCGGCGAAGGACCTGAAGCTGATCGCGGTTTTCGGCGGTACGGTCAAAGGGTATTCGCCGCGTTTCGCGATGGAGCGCGGCATCCGCTTCTGTCATTGTCCAAAAGCGATGGGATACTGCGTCGCCGAAGTAACGGTCGGATTGATGCTGACGCTCTGTTATGAGCTTCATTACCTCGACCGGTTGTACCGCGACGAGAAAAAACATACGCCGCCCGAGGGGAACTACCCCCTTCGCGGCGGCTTTGTCGCCCGTTCGCTGCGTTACGCCAGGGTCGGCTTGATCGGCAGCGGCAATATTGCGAGGCACGTGATCCGGATGCTCGGTAACTTCGACTGCGAAATTTCAGTCTACGACCCCTTTCTGCCCGGGGAGGAGGCAGAAGTCCTTGGCGTGGTCAAGGTGAACGACCTCGACGCGCTGCTCCGTCATTCGGACATTCTCTCCGTCCATGCCGGTTGGACGGCCGAAACCGAAGGAATGCTCTCGGCGGAAAAACTCTCCTTGCTCCCGGACGATGCGTTGGTCGTCTGCACCGCGCGGATGCCGATCTTCGACGAAGCGGCGCTGAAGCGCGAAGTGCTCGAGGGCCGCTTGCGGGTCGGGATCAATGCGATCCCGGAAAATCCGATCTGGATGGCCGACGACGTCCGCGGCGTCCGGCATTTGATCGTGACCCCCGGGCTGGCGACCGTCGCTCATTCGAGCTGGTTCGACATGGGCAAAATGCTGCTCGACGATGTGACGAAATTCAGTATTTCGGGAAAACTCGACCACGAGGTCAAACTCTCTTGTCTCGACAAAATGACCTGAATTGAAACCGAAGAGGAGGCGCTAATGAAACGTTGCTGCTTCACGTTGATTGAACTCCTGGTGGTGATCGCGATCATCGCGATTCTCGCCGCAATGCTGCTTCCCGCCCTGAACCAGGCGCGTAACCAGGCGAAGAAAATCTCCTGCGTCAACAACCACAAAACGCTCGCCAGTGCGATGATCTTCTACGCCAACGACTGTGACTTTTTCCCGATCTCCTATCACAGGGACGACCGCTGCAGCCAAAAATACGACTGGGCGGGCTGGAAAGCGCAAATGGCCGGTTATTTTGGGCTCGCGTTGCCGGAGCCCCAGACGATTACTTACGCCACCGGCATGGCGACGACGGCGTTGGGGCGCGGCGCATTCCTGTGTCCGGCGTGGGTCAACACCGAGCCGGCCCTGATCCCATCGACACAAGCTGTATTCGAAGGCGGCATCGCCTATAATTACGGCGGCAGCGATGATGCCAACGGCCCGCTTGCCATGGGTTATGCCGGAGCTTACACCAAGCCGAATATGTTTCGCCGTCCGAGCGAAACCATCGCGTTGGGCGACAGCGCGGACTTGCGGACGCAGACGGGACACAATGTTTTTCTGTATAAATCCACCACCAGTCCCGGCACCGGCACCCGGCACAGCGGGGCGATCAACCTCGGCTGGGTGGATGGACACGTCAGCACCATGTCTCGTATGCAGATTACCGGCGGACCCTACGCCAACTACTATTATTATCGGATCAAATAGAGGATTCACATGAAGAAACTTACGTTCATCCTGGGAGCGCTCGCGCTTGTAAGCCAACTTGCCGCAGGCGTGACCGCCTATGTCGATTTTGAGGGAGCCGCCGACGCGACGCCTGAGAAATTAAGTTCGATCGACAAGAAGAGCTACATCCGCTTTCCGGTCAATTCCTCCACCAAAGGGCAGGTCAGGCTGTCCGGCGACGTTCCCGCTGTGCTCGGGGAGAGCTCGACGACCTCCGGGGCGATGAACGGCTCCTTCGCCTGGCTCAAGGGCTCGGATTATCGGTTCAGCAAAGATTTTTCGCTCAATTTCTGGTTCAAATTGGATGCGGAGCCGGTCAAAAAGATTTCGTTTGCCTGCTTCGGACGAAGCCTCCGGATCGGCTACAACGCATTGTCGAAACGCTTTTTCC
>JAVBUI010000048.1:0-3205 GCA_031555495.1 Victivallaceae bacterium
CCCTCTTCAGAGCCTAAGGCCGCACGGACCGAAGGCGAGCGGGGCCCCCGAAAATTTGCGGCATTTTCGCGCAGCGAAAACTCCCGAGCCCCGTGGGCGACAGGAGCGCGAATTTTTGGGGAAATGGTGGGCGTAGCAGAACTCGAATCTGCGACCTCTACGATGTCAACGTAGCGCTCTAACCAACTGAGCTATACGCCCGAAGCGTTCAATGTTGTATAAGATAGCGGAGATTTTGCGAAAAGCAAGCTCGGAGGAGCAAAAAAATGAAAAAAGACGGATTTTTTTGCTCTCGATCCACACGAAATCAACGGCGGACGACTGAACGGCCGCCCGGAACCGGGTTGATGCGGCTTCGTTCAATTTGCCAGCCCTCTCCCCTGCCGCCAAAAATCACACGGCGCGGTAAAAGACGCCGCGCGCCTCCCGCTCAACGCTCAGGTGGCCTGCGTTGATCAGGTCGTCGATGTGTTTCGCCAGTGTTTTTTCGTCCATTCCCGTCGCCAGCGCCAGGTCCGGCATGGTCACCGGGCGGCGGCGGGCCAGCTCCAGAATCCGGCACACCGCCGCGGTACGGGCCACCGGCGCGCGCAAATCCGCGCTTTTATAACGGAACGGCCCCACCGCTTCGACCGGGACGAAGGGCTCCAGCGCCGCGATGAAGCGGCGGGTGTTTTCCGCCGTCGAGGGCTTGATCCAGTCGACGCAGCCGGGACGGTCGAGGGTATTGAGCTGGACTTTGTCCACTTTGAGCGTTTTGATGATTTCGGCGAAGCGCGCGATCGATTCGTCGCTGTCGTTGACGCCGGGGACGATGAAGAGCTCCAGGAAAACTTTCGCTTTGGTCCCGCCGCAGAATTTCTTCAATCCCTCCAGCAGACGCTCGAAGGTCAGTCCGGCGGCCGGGCGGTTGATGATCTGGAACTCCTCTTCATTGGAAGCGTCGAGCGACGGGACCACGAGGTCGATGTCGCCGATTTCCGCCAGCAGCGCATCGTCGCTGAACGAACCGGCGTTGGTCAGGAGGCAGATCGGATATTCCTGATAATGGGTTTTGAGGTAATGCGCAACTCTCCCGAGGCCGGAATTCAAAGTCGGCTCGCCGGCGCCGGAGAAGGTGATGAAATCGATCGGAGGATGCGATTTCAGCGTTTCTTCCAGCTCCGCGATCACCCGGTCGCAGTCGACGTAGGCGTCGCGTTTGAGTGTCAGATCGGTGGTTTCACCGGCTTCGCAGTAAACGCAGTTGAGCGAACAAATCTTGGGGCGCACCAAGTCGACGCCGAGCGAAACCCCCAACCGGCGCGACGCCACCGGCCCAAATACATATTTTTTTACCATTGCAGTCACCTCAGGCTATATTATTTGACACAATATAGCCTTCGATGTGCAATCCCGCAAGTTATTCGAAGGCGTTTTGCCGGATCCAATTCGTGGCCGGAATATTCCAGGTCATTCCGCCGTCGGCGCTGACCAGCCACATCAGCGGGAATTTCCCTTTGAGCCCGGTATTGAAGTCGCTGAAGACCGCCTTGACGTAAAGATTGCCTTTGCGGTCGATGAACAAATGATGGTAAAAAACGGTATAGCTCAAGTTCCCGTTCGCCAACCGCGCCGGAGCGTACTCGAGGAGGGCCACCGGCGGAAACCACTGGCCGGAGGCGCGGTCGTACTTCTGGAACCGCAGCTGCGGATGGACGCGGTAGAGAATATAAACGTTGTCCTGGGCGTCCACCACCGCATCCACGTAGGATTGGCCCGCGCCGAGACGTTCGGGCTTGCTCCACGCCCTGATGTCGAGCGGTTTCAGACTTTGCAGGAAGAGGAAGCCGGGATGTTCCGGGCCCCAGCCGTGCGAGCCGGTGACGAGGTCGAGAATGCCTCGTGAATCCATCACCATGGTCGGACAGGAGTGCCCGTCGGAGACCAGCGGAGTGGCGTTGGCGACCTGTTGTTTTGCAACGATTTCGCGTTTTTTCAGGTCGATTTCGGAGACGAAGGTCGGGTTGCCGCCGGTCGAGGGATTCTCCGGCACTTCGACGTAGGCGATGAAGAGCTTGCCGCCCGAACGCGCGGCGATGTTGTTCGCCCCGGAATGGCTGGCGATGCCGTTGGCGCGGTCGGTCAGCACGATTGCTTTCGGGAGTTTCAATCCGTCGTCGGTCAGTTCGGGCAGGATCACGTCAAAGCGGTTGAGCGAACAGAAATCGAGCTTCTGGACGCCGACGTCTGGATAGGTTACGCCTTCGCCGTCGAGTTTTTTGAGGTGAACGCCGCGGAACAGCGCGGGCGGACCGTCGGGAACCCGGCCGGAGGAGGAGCTTTCGAGCGCACCGAGGTAGGGCCGGACGTCGGCTTTGTAAGCCTTGAAGCGTTTGCCGTAGTCGGAGGAAAAGAGCAGAACCATGTTGCCGTTGAGGTCGACGCCGTCCTTGACCTTGCGCGGAACCGCGATCAGGATATAAAGGTTGTCGGCGGCGTCGAAGCTGATTTGCGCACGGGTCTGGACGGTGCGGAGGTCGGGCGTTTCAACTTCGATCCCGAGCTCCCTGATGGCGTAGGTGAAGTCGCGCTTGATCCATTGCCCGTCTTCGAGGGACGAGACATAGCCGTAGCTTTCGGGATCGACCGCATTGACGATGAAGGGGCGGTTTCTGCGGTCGAAGGCGATGGCGGAGCCGGACGGGACGTCGGTTTGGGCGGTGTAAACCTCCGGTTTTCCGGCCGGAGGAACTTCAAACAGAGCCTTTCGGTCGTCGATCGGGATGATGGCCGCGGAGAGAAGGGCGGAGCCGAGCATTGCACCCGCGAACAGAAAAAGTTTTTGTTTCATCAGAGTCGATCCCATACGTTGGACCCCGCCAATGTCCCGGTATAACGCCAGTCTTCAATGATTGGCATGGTGGTATAGGGCAGCAGACGGTTGGTTAAGCGGTGAGTGTTGACGTGCCCGTCGACCCAGGCGACGTTGAGGGAGTCGCCGTGCGCCGCGTAGAGAATACTGCGCCAGTTGGCAGTCTGGACGTTGGGCCAGAGCGAAGTGCCGCCGGGATTGCCTTTGCCGTCAGCCGCGCCGGTGTTGATGGTGTAGGTTTCGGCGAGCAGCAGTGTCCGGGACGGCTGTTTGATCTGGGAAATCTTGCACGACGTGTAGTAATAATGGTCGGCGGTGTCGTACAGATAACGGTCGGTGCCGAGGTATTTG
>JAVBUI010000058.1:0-4085 GCA_031555495.1 Victivallaceae bacterium
CCAACGTCGATTCGGCGAAGGTTTACCACAACGCCTCGACCCGTTTCACCGACGGCGGCGAATTCGGGATGGGAGCCGAAATCGGCATCAGCACCGACAAGCTCCACGCCCGCGGCCCGATGGGAGCGGACGAACTGACTTCGACCAAGTTCATCATCCGCGGCGAGGGACAGATCCGCGGCTGACCGAACGTCGGCTTCGGGATAGCGCGCCGGTCGCTTTCTCTCCCGGCGCGGACTTTGAATGATATTTGATAAGGAAATTTTTATATGGCGACAGCGAAACAAATCTGCTCCAAAGCGCGCGAGGCGATGAAACGCGATTCGGTGCTCATCACCGCCGCCGACTTTGCCGACGGCTCGGTCGAGCGGCTCCAGGTCTATTTCTGGGACGAAAACGAAGCGGCGATGGATATCATCGAAAAGATGGACATCATCGAAAACTGGCCCGACGCCGGGGTTTTTGTCCTCAATGAAGCGGGCGGCGAAAACGATTGTTTGGCTGAAGTGCGGATCATCGACGGCGAAGAGGATTTCTTCCTCCGCAGCGTTCCCGGTGACGGGGAATGCGACGACCTCGGCGACTTGCCGAAAGTTGTGACGCTCGAAGCGGTCGAACTTATTTCCCAGCTGAAAGACTCGAAGTTCTGATTATGGATATCCTGATGCGGGGGCTCTGGCGCGAACTTGAAGTCAGGTTTGCTTTTGCCGATACGGCGGCGCTGGTGGGGCGTGGGGTCGTTATTCACGACTGCGACCCGGCCGGAGCGGTGGTGTTCGGCGAAGCTCTGACTGTCGGAGCGCTGCTTTCGGTGATGCTCGACGGGAATGAACGCTATTCGCTCCGCTTCGATTACCGGGGGGAGGCGGGGACGGTTCTCGTGGACGTCAATGCCCGCGCCGAAGTAAAGGGACTCATCGGCAACAGTCATTTGAACGGCTGCGGCGGCGACCGTGACCGGATATACGGGCGCGAAGAGGCGATGCTCTCCTTCGTCAAATCGGACGGCGGCAGGGTGCTCAATTCGGGGCAGACGAGTTGCGGGCTCGCGTCGGTCGCCGGAGATGCGGGGATGTTTTTCTCCCTCAGCGACCAGCTTGAAACCGAATTTGCGGTGGAGCTCGAATTCCGTCCCGACCCGGCCGACCCGGTCGCGGCGGCGGGAGGCTTCATGCTTCAGGCAATGCCGGATTGCGATCTTGAACGTTTTGCGGCGATGCGGGAGAAGCTCCACGAGCGCGCGTTCCGCGAGCTCCTGATCGACCGAATGCTGCCGTTTGAGAAGAAACTGAAACGGATGCTTGCTTATCTCGCGCCGGAACCTGCGGTGTATGAACTTGGCCTCGAGCCGCGTTACCATTGCGGCTGCAGCGCCGACTCGATGAAGCGGGCGCTGCTGACGCTGGGGGAACCGGAGCTTCGCAAGCTTTTCGCGGAAAAACCGCACCCTGAATTGTGTTGTCGTTATTGCCGGCGGAAACATGTTTTCGCGGCTTCTGATTTTGATCTTGGAGGAACGAAATGAGCATCGAAGAACTGCGGTCGAAGATCGACGCGGTCGACCGGGAGATCGTCAAGGCGCTCAACGAGCGCTATCGGCGGGTGGAAGCCGTCGGCGATTGGAAGAAGGTCAACAACGCTCCGATTTACGTCCCGGAGCGCGAAAAAATGCTGCTCGAAAAATTGGCCTCGATCAACACCGGCCCGATGCGGACCGAAACGCTCTACGCGATTTACGCCGAAATCATCTCCGGCGCGCGTTTGCTCGAACGCCCGCTCTCGGTCGCCTGCCTCGGACCGGAAGGAACCTATTCCCATCAGGCCGCCCGGCGGAAATTCGGGCATGGAGCCGGTTATATTACCGTCAATTCGATCCCCGACGTCTTTCGTGAAGTCGAATCCGGCCGCGCCGATTACGGCTGCGTCCCGGTGGAGAATTCGACCGAGGGTGTGGTCAATCCGACCCTCGACACCTTGCGCGAAACCTCGCTTCAGGTGATCGGAGAATATTATATGGAGATCCGCCACCAGCTCCTGAGCCACAGTGTCAAAGAGGATATCCACTGCATCTACAGTCACCCGCAGGTGTTGGGACAGTGCCGCCGTTTTCTCGCGGCGAATTTTCCCAACGCGACTTTGATCGAAGTCGCGAGTTCCGTGCGGGCGGCGGCGCTGGCCGCCCGGGAGCCCGGCTCGGCGGCGCTGGCGGGCGAAGAGGCGGCGAAGCTTTACGAACTCCCGGTCGTGGCGGCCAACGTCGAAGACGTTTCCGGCAACACCACCCGCTTCCTGGTCATCGCCAATCACTCCGCCAAGCCGACCGGCAAGGACAAAAGCAGTTTCTGCTTCGTCCTCAAGGACCGGGCCGGGGCACTTTTCGACGCGCTCGAGCCGCTCCGGGACGCTGGGATTTCGATGAGCATGATCGAGAGCCGCCCGCTGCAGATCGGCCGCTGGGAATACTGCTTCTTCATCGACATCGCGGGCCATATCGAGGAGCCCAAGGTGGCGGAGATGGTGGCTAAGCTCAAGGAGCGCTGTGCGCTTTTCAAGCTCTTCGGCAGCTATCCCTCCGGCGACCGCGAACAGGATCAGAAACGAATCGAGTCCGATACGAAATAAGGAAAAAAACGATGAAAAACCTCGCCCTCTTGCACCCCCGCGACGAACTGGTCGGGATGATGCAGCGCATCTATGACTGCGGCATGACCACGGTTTCCGGCGGCAACCTCTCGATCCTCGACGACAACGGCGACATGTGGATCACCCCCGGCGGCATCGACAAGGGAACGCTCCGGCGCGAAGACATCGTCTGCGTCCGCGCCGACGGCACCATCGAAGGGCGGCACAAGCCCTCCTGCGAATATCCTTTTCACCGCGCGATTTATAAGATGCGCCCCGGCATCCGGGCGGTGCTTCATGCCCATCCCCCGGCCCTGGTGGCGTTCAGCATCGCCGCCGTGGTGCCGGATACGACCATCAACGCCGACGTTTACCGGATCTGCGGCAAAGTCGGCTTCGCGCCCTACGCGGTGCCGGGCAGCGAAGCGCTGGGAGAAAAAATTTCGGCCGAATTCGCCAGGGGCTTCCAGACCGTGATGCTCGAGAACCACGGCGCGGTGGCAATCGCCGATTCGCTTGACAACGCGTTCAAGCGGATGGAAACGCTCGATTTCTTCGCCCGCAGCCTGAGCTTCGCCATGCGCCTCGGGCCGGTCAAAGAGTTGAGCGAAGCGCAGCTCGCCGCGGCGCAGTCGAACCACAATCCGGGCTTCGAGCCCTTTGAGGTGAAATCGCACAGCAGCGAGGAAAAGGAGCTCCGCCGGAGCCTCGCGGCCTTTGTCCGCCGTTCCTACCGCCAGAAGCTCTTTACCAGTACCGCCGGGACCTACGCGGCGCGGCTGGCGGGCGATGCATTTCTGATCACCCCCGCCGACCTGGACCGGGCCGAAATCGAGCCGGAAGACCTCGTTCTGGTGAAGGGCCGCCGCTTTGAAGCGGGCAAGCGCCCGAGCCGGGCCGCCGGTTTCTTCCGTGAAGTCTTTGCGGCGCACCCGGAGTTCAACGCCCTGACCTTGTCCCAGCCGCCCCATCTGATGGGCTACGCGCTGACCGCCGAGCCCTTTGATCCCCGGCTGATTCCCGAGAGCTACATTGTGCTTCGGGAAATCCCGACCTTCAACTTCGGCGCGGTCTACGACGAGCCGGACAACGTGGTCTCGACCCTCTGCGCCCGCTACCCGGCGATTCTGGTCCGCAACCAGTTTCTGGTGACCGGCGGCAAGACGCTGATCGAGTCCTACGACCGGATGGAAGTCGCCGAATACAGCGCGATGGCCGCGATCATGGCCAAATCGATCGGTGAAATCAAGCCGATGGGTCCGGCCCAGGTCGCCGAAATCATCGACGCCTTCAAGTTGCCGAACTAAAAAACGGTAAACAAAAACGGCCGGGATTGTCCGGCCGTGTTTTTTTATTTATTATGGAAAAGGTGGAGCGGGATATGGCATGGGGTGGGGGGGGGAGTTTGATTGAGCGCGTTCGAGGAAATATCCGTTGGGGTGTGGCAAGAGACCCGCGCGTAC
>JAVBUI010000199.1:0-5697 GCA_031555495.1 Victivallaceae bacterium
GTGGGGGGACACGGATTGCCGCCCGCTTTGACGACCGTATTGACCACGAAGTCGATCACTCCGGCGCGTCCTTCGGAGGGCTTGAGCATGGCCAGGGCGCTCATATTTTCCGACCCGCCGCCCTTGGGGGCGAGGATCACGGTTAATTTGTCGCCCGGCACCAGCGTCAGGTGGATGATGGGCGGGGTGTTGTCGCCGGTGTTTTTGCGCTTGAAGAGCGGGTCCCGGACGATCGATTTACGCAAAAATCCCTCGGCGTAGCCGCGTTCGGTGCCCCGGGCGATCGCTTCGTAGATCGAACCGCCCTCGATCATCGCTTGTTCGCCCATTTCGACGAAAAAGACCGCGAAACCGGTGTCCTGGCAGATCGGCATGTTTTCGTCGCGCGCGATCCGGGCGTTTTCGATGTACTGCTCGAGGAAGTCGCGCCCGAGCTCGCTCGATTCGCGTTTCGCCGCCTCTTCGATCGCGGTCAAAACATCGGCGGGCAGACGGCAGGCGGCCTCGATGCAGCAGCGCGTCACCGCGCTGACGACTTCGTCGAAAGGAATTTTACGCAGCCGGTCCAGCGGATCGCGGCGGTCGATTTTGATTTCCACGATTGCGACCTCCTATCATGTGGTTATTTCACAGTGCGGAACACCTGAACCGGCTTGGCGGGGTCCGGCACGCCGACCTGCGCCTTGGTGAACTGGACGCGGGTGCGCCAGCCGGGCCCGTGAAGGTTCAGGAGTTCGGCGTAATAAAGTCCGTTTTCCTGTTTGAACGACGCGGTTTCGATCGTCCGCACCGGCTCGCCCTTGAGCTCCGGAGACGGGAAAAATTCAGCTTTGAGCGGGAAACAGTAGTCGCGGGAGATGTAAACGCGCCCCGTCTCCGACTTGTCGGGCGCTTCCAGCACCAGAACCCGGCAGGGAATGCCGCGAACAGTGGAGGAAGCGTCTTCACGGATGTAATTGTAAAACAGGAAACCGGTGGCCAGATCCTCCACTTTGAGGTGGAAGCGTCCGGCGATCGTTTTCCCCTTGCCTTTTTCAACACCGGCGTCGGAGACCTGGAGCGCCACTTTGCCCCCGGCGGAGGCGATGCGGTCGATCAGGTAGCCTTCACGGTTGTCGATCAGGAGTTCGGAGCGCGACCGGGCGCCGGAGATCAGGACTCCCAGGTAAACCGGGTACTCCTCCATCTTGCCGCCGTCAGGACGGTGCTGGATGATCCCGTCGAGCATCGCATAGCTCGAAGCGCCTCCCGCCGGAACCCGGGCTTGCTCAAGAAACGACTTGGAGTCGGCTTCGTCCGCCGCCGGCAGCCAGGAGGCCGCCAGCAGCATCAACATGATCAGTTTTTTCATTTTTCCTCCCCGGGCAGCAGTGCAATTTGCGCGACTTCCTCAAAACGGCGGACGAAATGGAATTCGAGTTTTTTCTTCACCTCTTCCGGGAGCTCGATCGCGTCCTTGCGGTTTTCTTCCGGCAGAATCACTTCGGTGATTCCGGCGCGGAGCGCGGCGATCACCTTTTCGCGGATGCCGCCGACGGCGGTGACTTTGCCGCGAAGCGTGATTTCGCCGGTCATCGACAATTTCGGCTTCACCGGACGGTCGGTCAGAAGCGACAGCAGCGCGGTCGCCAGCGTGATCCCCGCCGAAGGACCGTCCTTCGGCGTCGCGCCGTCCGGCACGTGAATGTGGAAATTATGCGTTTCAAAGCGCGACGGCTCCACGCCGAAGCTGTCGCCGCGGGCGCGAAGGAAGCTTGCGGCGGCTTCGGCGCTCTCCTGCATCACTTTGCCGAGCGAGCCGGTGAGCTTCAATTCGCCCTTGCCCGGCACCGCCAGCACTTCGACGGGAAGAATGGTTCCCCCCACCGAAGTCCACGCCATTCCGGTGGCACAGCCGATTTCCGGCTTGAATTCGGCTTCGTCGAGCAGGAAAAGCCGCGCGCCGAGAAGCTCCTGGACGAGTTCGCCGTCGACCGGAATCACCGCGTCGGCCTCGATTTTGCCTTCCACCAGGCGGCGGGCGAGCTTGCGGCAAACCTGAGCGACCATGCGTTCGAGTTGGCGGACACCCGCTTCACGGGTGTAGTGGTCGATCAATTCGTTGATCGCCGAAACCCGGAAGCGGATCTGCTTTGCCGTCAACCCGTTCTCCTTGATCTGGCGCGGCACGAGGTAACGCTTGGCGATTTCGCGCTTCTCAAGCGAGGTATAGCCGGGGAGCCGGATCACCTCCATACGGTCCAGGAGCGGCGAAGGAATCGTGTCGAGCAAGTTCGCCGTAGTGACGAAAAAAACCCGGCTCAAATCGTAATCGAGCTCAAGGTAATGGTCGTTGAAGGCCACGTTCTGCTGCGGGTCGAGCACCTCGAGCAACGCCGAGGCCGGATCGCCGCGAACGTCGCTGGCGAGCTTGTCGATTTCGTCGAGCATGAAGACCGGATTGGCCGCGCCCGCCCGCTTCATGCCCTGGATGATCCGTCCCGGCAGCGCGCCGACGTAGGTGCGGCGGTGGCCGCGGATTTCGGCTTCGTCGCGGACGCCGCCCAGGGCGACCCGGATGAATTTGCGGTTCATCGCCCGGGCAATCGATTGGCCGAGCGAGGTTTTGCCGACGCCGGGCGGGCCCACGAGGCAGAGGATCGGTGCTTTGCCGTCGTCCTTGACCTGGAGCACCGAGAGGAATTCGAGAATCCGCTCTTTGACGTCCTCAAGCCCGTAATGGTCGGCGTCGAGCACCCGCGCGGCGGCGGCGACGTCGAGCCGGTCCTCGGTCAGCTCTTCCCAGGGCACGTCGAGGAGCCAGCAAATATAAGTGTAGGCGATGTGGTATTCCGGCGCCGCCTGCGGAATGATTTCGAGCCGGTTGAGCTCCTTCTGGATCACGTCCAGAACCCGCAGCGGCAGATCTTTTTCGCCCATCCGTCTCATGATTTCAAGGAGGTCCGGATTCTGGCACTCCTCGCCGAGTTCGCGCTGGATGGTCCGGAGTTGTTCCCGCAGGAAGTATTCACGCTGCGACTGGCTCATCGCCTCGTGCACCTCCTGCTGGATCCGCATGCCGAGACGGCCTACCTGGATTTCGCGGTTGAGCAAGGTGATGAGGTAACGGAGCTTGTCGTCCGGCGAATCTTCGACCAATACCGAGAGCTTTTCGACATAATTGAAGGCGAGGTTGTCGGCGAGCAAATCGGCGAGGCGTTCGGCGTCGTCGGCGTTGGCCGCCGCCAGCCGGAGCTCCTCGGGCATGTGGGGCTGAAGAGCGGCGTAGTCGCTGAAAAGCTCCGCCGCCGCTTTGACCAGCCCTTCGCGCTCCATCGGATCAAACTGGCGGGGAACGACTTCCGAAATACGGGCGCAGCCGACCGAGCTTTGATAGGTGACCGACTCAAATTTCACCCGGCGCAATCCGCGCAGCAGCAGCCGGACCGAGCCGTCGGGAAAATTCAAGACCTTGACCACCCGCGCCGCCACGCCGCGCCGGACAAAACGGCGTTCGCCGAATTCAAAAAATTCGAACTCCCGGGCATCCTCATGCTGTTCGAGGTCGAGCAGTCCCGGCAGTTCGGAAAAAACCACCACCATGCGGTCGCGCCGCATCGCCAGCTTCATCGCCTCGAGATTCTGTTCGCCGTCGATCTGCGCCGGAGTCAGCGCAAAGGGAAAAACCACCGGATCGCGCAACAGCAGCATCGGCAACGCATTGTCGCGCGGCGTCGCATCGACGGTAATATTAAGATGATTGCTCATAAAACTCCTGGTTCCCCAAAAAGTTCACACCCTTCGCCCACGGGGCTCGGGTCTTTTCGCTCTGCGAAAAGCTTCGGTTCTCTTTTCGGGGGCCCCGCTCTCCGTCATTCCGTGCGGCTTGCGCCGTACTCATGACTTCGAGTGAGGTATTGTTGATTATCTCAAGTCAAATTCAATGCCGTTTCCGGCGCATAGTGCGCGAGCACCTCGCCGGCCAGGTAAAGCGACCCGGCGGCCAGCACCCGTCCGCCGCCGGCCAAAGCCGCCTCACATCCCTCGACCGCCCCGGCGGCGGCGGTCCACGGAATCTTACAGTCGCACTGTTTCAAAATTTCCGCCAGAACCTCCGCGCTTGCCGAAGGCCGCTCGTCCCTGATCGGGACGAAAATAAAACGCTCCGCCAAAGGCGCGAGAGCCCGTAGGTTCCCCGCCAGGTCCTTATCCTTGAATCCGGCGAAAACAATCGTGTACTTCGCTCCCGGCTCGAGCTCGGAAAGAGCTTCCCTCAGCGCCTCCGCTCCGTCGGGGTTGTGTCCGCCGTCGACGATCAGGCCGTTGGCCAGCTTCTGGCAGCGCCCCGGCCAGCGGACCTTGCTCAGTCCCGCCAGCGCGCCGTCGAGTGAAAAATCGTATTTCTGCGACAGATGCTCGAGCACCGTATAGACCACCCGGAAATTGCGCCGCTGCATCGCGCCGCCCAGCCCGAGCCGGATCCGGCGGCCGCGATGGGTAAATTCCTGATAAAAACCGTTCTCATCACATCCGTGAACCGGATCGGTCATCTCCGCGCCGTCCGCCAAATAGAGCGGCGCGTCGTGCCTGAGCGCTTCGTTCTCGATTACAAAACGCGCCTCGGGCGGCATTTCGCCGGTGAAGACGGGGCACCCGGTGTGGATAATCCCGGCCTTTTCAAAGGCGATTTTTTCAATCGTGTCACCGAGGTACTGCTGGTGATCGAGCGCGATGCCGGTGATGATCGAGAGCTCCGATTCGACCACGTTGGTCGCGTCGAAGCGCCCGCCCATGCCGGTTTCCCAGATCACGAAATCGCAATTTTCAAATTCGAATATCAACGCCGCCAGCGCCGTGGTGAACTCAAAAAAGGTCGGAGTCCGCTCCTCGGCGCGCATCTTCTCCGACGCGGCGCGAACCGCGTCAAAGGCGCGGTTGAAGCATTCGAGGCCGACCGCCTCCCCCCCCACCCGAAAGCGCTCGCGCAAATCGATCAGGTGCGGAGAACTGTAAAAGCCGGTGCGGAATCCGGCGTGCCTCAGCGCGCACTCCAGCATCGCCCCCGTCGAGCCCTTGCCGTTGGTCCCGGCGATGTGAAGGAAATTCCGCTCGAGGGGTGCCCCGGAACGCAGAAAAAGCTCGGTGCTCTGGCTCAGTCCGAGCTTGATCCCGAACATCATCAACTGTTCGAGATAGGCTTCATTTTCTTTAAACCGGCAAGCTTCGGAAGTCGTCACTTCTTGGACCAGCTTGGCATCGAGAGGTTGTTCTTCATCGACAGCAGCTGCCGGACCTTGCCGGTCCAGGTGTCGATCACAAAAAGCGTCGAGCGCGGTCCGTCCGAGCGCTTGCAGACCACCTGCCGGTTGTCCGGGCCCCACGCGGGCGATTCCCAGATTCCGGGCGCGTTGGTGGCGCGGATGTTTTCGCCGGTCTTGAGGTCGAGCACCGCGACGGTGTAGCCGCCGCCGACCTTGGTCGCGTAGACGACCTGGTTGTCTTCCGACCAGTCCGGCGTGACCGATTCGCTGCCGACGCTCGGCAGCAGCGCGCGGCCGGAGCCGTCGGGGTTGATCGAATAGAGCCGGGGACGGCCGCTGTCGTCGCTGACGAAACAGATTTTGCGTCCGTCCGGGCTCCAGCAGGGAGACGCTTCGACCGATTTGCCTTTGGTCAGTCGGCGCGGCGAGCCGCCCCCGATGGTCTGGACGTAGAGGT
>JAVBUI010000344.1:0-2551 GCA_031555495.1 Victivallaceae bacterium
GGACGGGCTGTTCCAGCTCTGGAAAAGCGGCAACGTCAACAAGTGGACCGGCTCCTACGCCCGCTGGAAATTCGCCGGGTACAACAACGTCGATTCGCCGAATACCAGCGCCGCCGACAACCATATGTTCAAGAAGTCGAAAGAGATCAGGCAGCCGAGTCACAAAATCGCGCTTTCGGAGGGCTATTATGTGGTGTTGACCACGCTTCCCGGCAACTGGAACAACAGCACCGACACCGCCTGGCTGCGGCACGGGGCCAACGCGATCAACGCCTCGTTCCTCGACGGCAGCGCGGGGCAGATCAAAAAAGTCGCCTCGGCCACCCTCATCGACGGGGTCCAGAGCACCGCCGATTACTATTTACACCCCAACCGCTGAGAGCCATGAAAAAATTCCTGACGACGATTCTGTTCGGTTTCGCAATGATTTCGGCGCAAGCCGCCGGCGACGACTTCAACCGCGCCCCCTTGGGCGACCGCCTGCCAGCCGGCTGGCGGCCTTACCAGAAGATCACCGACAACGGCTCGATCCGGATCGAGGCCGAAGGCGAAAACCGGTTTCTCAGGCTCGAAACCAAAGGCATCCGCGACGCGGGAGCGGTCGGCGTCAGCCGGAGCTTCAGCGCGCGCCCCGACCAGAAATACCGCGTCTCGGTCGAAGCGCGGGGGACTCCGGGGTCGAAGGTTGAATTCAACGTCATTTTTTCCACCAAAGGAGGCACATACGTCAACCCTGTCCAACTCAAACAGACGCCGCCCGCCGACCGCTTCGCCCGCTTCGAGCTCGACGCGGCCGCCCCTTCCGATGTGAAGGAGATGATCGTCGAGCTTCACAGCTCCTGGAACACGCCGGGAACGGTCGACGTCGACAACCTCGACATCGCCCCCCTGACGCCGGAAGGCAAGCCCTTCTCGATCTTCGGCAAAGCCAAAATCGGAGCGCGCGAACTTTACCTCGAAACGCCGCTCGTCCGCAATGGCGAAGCCGCCGCCGTCATCGTCACCGGCGGCTCGCGTCACCTCGAGATGGCGCGCGAAATCAATCGGGCCATCCGCGAAAAAACCGGCGTCGAGCTCCCGGTCTTCGACGCTGCTTCGGCTCCCGCGGGCCAAAATCGAATCCTCCTCGGCAACGCCCATGACAACAAGGCGATCGAAACGCTCTATTTTCAACATTACGTCATTCTCGATTCCCGTTATCCGGGACGCGGCGGCGAGGTGGTTCGGACGCTCCACAATCCTTTCGCCGACGGCCGCAACATCGTTTTCGCCGGCGGAAGCGACTTTGAGGGACATCAGCGCGCCGCCGCCAAGCTCGCCGGAGCGATTGCGAAACTCCCGGCGGGAAAAAGCCTCACCCTCCCCCGCCTCGCCGAACTCAATTTTCCCAAAGCGCCGGAGCTCAAACTCGTCTGGGGCTGTGAATGGGAAGGCGGCTTCAATTACGACCCGATCGGGCGCGCGATGGCGGCCTTTTACATGACCGGCGACAAACGTTATGTCGATGAGATGGTAAAGCGTATTTTCCCCGATGAGGAGATGATCCGCGCCAACAACCGGAGCGACCGTTACGACGACGGCCGCGATCCGGTGGTCAAGCCGTATCACTACTGGGCGGCCAAGATGGCGCTCTATTGGGACCTGATCGAGGAGGACCCGGCCTTTTCGCCCGAACTGCGCCAAAAAATCACCGAAAAACTCTATCGCCAGATGCAATACTGGATCGAGAGCGGCTACGGCGGCTGGTACCGGATCTACCTCAATCCCAAGCCGCACACCAAGCTCCACGACCGCCATTACCTGATGGAAACACTCTCGGTCTACACGGTCGCCCGTTATTTCGACAAATACTACCCCTCGCCCGACAGCGCCGAGGGGCTCCGCTGCGTCCGCAACGTTTTTGCCCCGCTCTGGAACTCGGTCACGCCGCAGCAATCGTGGAAAGTCTGGAGCCCGAGCATGCTCTTCCCGGCGCTGCAATACGGCTTCTGGGAGAACCCGGAGGAAATGCGGCGCAACCCCAACGTCCGGGGATATGCCGAATATCTGCTTGCCATCTCTTCGCTCCGGCCGGGCGAATGGCTCAACGGCTTCCCCGGCATCTACGGCGCGTTTGCGATGCTCTACGACGACGAAGCGTACCGCGTGATGCAGAAGCTTTTCATCCGCGACGAAGAGGCGGCAAAAATCGGCTTCGCTTTTTTTGAACCGGGTCGAAAATTCCGCAGCAATACCCTCGCCGCCAAAGCCGGAACGCTCGTCCGCTCCAACGTTTCGGCGGCCAAAATGGATTACGAAAACCTCCCCCCCGGCCTGCCCGTGGAGAAGGCCGACGAATTTTATTCCTACCGTTCGCAACCGGACGAAAAAGGCGATTTCCTTCTCTTTTCGCCCAAATACCGGCCCGGCGGGCGCGGAGCTTTCTTCAATTTCTCGCTCGAGCTCCTGATGCTCGGCGGGGCGGAGCTCCTTTCCGGTCCGACCCAGCTCTATCCCGCCGCCAACGGCCTCGCCTCCGACCGGGCCGCCTGGTACGGCGAGGACATCCGCG